>JAKARM010000011.1 GCA_021822165.1 Microcaldota archaeon
ATACCAGATTCACAGATCAGTTCACCCTTCACGGTAAGGATATAGTCACCACCGACTATACTTCCACTGACCCTGACATCTCCGTCGAATGTTGTATCCTTATCAAGTATTATAGGATGATCAATCACTATCATATTCCCGCCTTTTAACAAAAACGATGACATGCTGGGTTATTGGATTCATTTTCCCTGCAACTTCCACATCCTGATGGATTCGACTTTGATATATGTAGGAGCTTCTCAATGTTTGCATTAATGTAGAATATCACCCTTCCATAGCTGTCCGATTCCATTCTAATTTCATTGTCTGCGTTCTCCCTTTTGCTATTTTCCATTTTACCACTCTATTTTCTCAATATGCGAGACGTTCTTTGTATTTCCGACAACCGAATTGGATGCCATAAATTCGACATTAAAATCTCGTGCAGATGTTTTTCGTGCCACAATCATTTTTGCATAGACATCCTCCGATACATTCAGCTCTTTTACTATTGCATACCTACAGATTAATTCGCCCTTAACGGTGAGAATGTATTTACCACCATAAATGTTGTCATTAACCCTAACGTTATCTTCGAACACCGTGTCTTTTTCGAGCTTTAGATCATGGTCTATTACAATCATTCATCCACCTTTTCAACATGCCATACACTGATGGTCTGACCGACAATCTCTTTAGCTATAAGTGCCCCTCCTATAAAATTCCGTGCAGATGCTTTTTGTGCGACAATCACTCCTGCATGAACGTCTTCTGAAACATTCAACTCTTTTACCATTATAAATCCTCCCTGATCCCCTCTTGAACAAATAAGTTCTCCTTTCACAGTAAGGGTATATTTCGTACCGATTATCATGCCACTGACCCTGACATCTCCGTCGAATGTTGTATCCTTATCAAGTATCAAACCACGATTAATCACAATCATATCCCCACCATTTCAACATTAGCCACCCCTACACCCTCTTTAATATTTTCCATATTCTTTTATATGTCTATTGTCTGTGTTTGTTTTTCTCATTTTATTCTTCATGCATTCTATCGTTGTTCGGTTCGGCAACCAATCTTTTTGCCCCTGCTGGGCTCAGGGTTATTTTTACCTGCATGGCGGTTATATTGTTATTACATATACGGACACGTAGGTGGTTCTCTTTGTCTTTTCGTCGTATACTGCGTGACATCCTTCCACCAATGAAAGGTATGGGATTTCCCGCTCATCTGTTAAGGCCTAACACCTTCCCCTCTTACCCATGATTAGGATATAATGATTGTATGTCTGTCGAAGTATCCACCAACACAAAACCCGACGGAATCGCTCTATTACCTATGGCTTATTTCTTTCTTAAATTGGAAATAACTATAAATATGGCATCCCTTAAACCCAAATAGCTGTATTTGGATAAATAGGGGCGTGGAATTTACGACAGAAAATTTGTAAAACATAGGTCATTGGTTGAAAAAGATCAGGGTGGGGTTCGTTTCCGACACGCTTTACCCCTATATGAAGGGAGGGGTGGAGACGCTGAGGTATGTGGAGATGCACGGCCTTTCCGGTTATTACGACATCTATTCCTTTTCTATGCTCTTCGACGGGATGAAAAGGCGATTCATGAAAGGGGGGATACACCACATCGCGTTCGGCAGGACGAGCCAGAAGCGGTTCTACAGGCATGGGAGGCGCTCCATAACCAACGCCATCAAGTTCGCCGCCCTCCTCCCCCTCTATCTTTTCAGGTACAGGTTCGACGTCCTTGAAGTCAATGCATTCCCCTATCTCCACATTCCTGCGGTGAAGTTATATTGCGCAGCTACCGGTTGCAAGTTCGTGCTCTCGGTATCCGAGGTCTGGGACAGGGGGTATTGGAAGGGATATCTCGGCGCCCTCGGGCTGTTGGGATTCGCTGCGGACATGTTCGAGAAATGGACTCTCAAGATGGCTGATTCCTATATCACGATCTCGAGCGCCACCACACGGAAGCTTGAGAGGATCGGCGTGGAGAGGAAAAAGATCCACGAGTTTTCCCCCGTGCTCGACATAGCCGGGATGCAGAGGTCCGCCCCTCCTGCAAAGAGGAATATGACGGTGGTCTTTGCCGGGAGGATGATAAAGGAGAAGAGGGTCGACAGGTGGCTGGACGTCTTCAAGGCCGCCTCCCGGCTGGCGCCCGGCCTTTCCGGGGTCCTGGTCGGGGAGGGGCCCGAGGAAGGGAGGATACGGGAAGCGATAGCCAGGAAGGGGCTGGAAAAGTCGGTGGAGTTCAGGCCGTTCTATAAGACAAAGAGAGAGCTTTACAGGCTGATAAGGGGCTCGTCCCTGCTGCTCAACATGTCCGAGAGGGAGGGGCTGAGCATAATAGCGCTGGAGGGGATAGCGTTGGGGACTCCTGTCGTGCTGCCTTCATATACTCCGATACCTCCGGAGGTGAAGGGGATGTGCGTGGTTGGCGGCATGAAGGAACTGCCAGGGATTGTCGCGAAAATTGCGAAGAGCGGCGACAAGGGCGCCTTCATCAAAAACGTGGAGAACCTGGATATGTTTTCGACAGCCAACACACCGATTTTCTATAAGAAATTATTTAAGAGTCTTGGTCTATAACCATAAATGATCATAGTTCTGGATTGCCTGATGATAGCATGGAAAAAGTACTGATAACTGGGATAACGGGGTTCGTAGGCAAGCTGCTCGCGGAGCGGCTGTCCGAGGATGGGTATGAAGTGCACGGCCTTGAGCGCTACGTCACCGGCAGGTATTCTTTAGACAAGAACAACAAGGAGATGATCCTCCACTACGGCAATCTCACCGAGTACAAGCAGATGTCGAACATAATCAGGACTGTGAAGCCGGACTATCTGGTGCACCTCGCCGCAATAAGCCCTGTCGCATACAGCTACGAGCATTATATTGAGGTCACAGAGGTGGACTATCTTGCCTCGCTCAACCTTGCGGAGGCGTGCTATAGGGAGGCCCCGAATTTCAAGCAGTTCATATTCGCAGGCACGTCGGAAGAATATGGCGTTACGCTAAAGGACATGGACAGCAAGCTAACCGAGGAGTCTGCGATGCAGCCGAACAGCCCATACTCTGTGGCCAAGGTGGCCACCGACATGTACTTGAGATACATGTACAAGGCGTACGGCTTCCCATATACGATAATGAGGCCGTTCAACACCTACGGCCGCACAGACAATAAGCATTTCTTCATAGAGCGGACGATAACGCAGATGCTTACGCAGGACAAGGTGCATCTCGGCGATCCCGAGGCGGTGAGGGACTGGGTATACGCCACGGACCATGTCGAGGGCTACGTGAAGGCGCTGGGGAACGAGAAGGCGATAGGCGAATCCTTCAACATATGCACAGGGAAAGGGTATACCACAAAGGACACAGCTGACACGATATCGAAGCTCACCGGGTTCGGCGGCGAGGTCGTATGGAGATCCACCCCTCCGCGCCCGCTCGACATAAAGATACTCATAGGGGACAACAGCAAGGCGGAGAGGCTCCTCGGTTGGAAGCCATCGCACAATCTCGAGCAGGGGCTCAAGAAGACGATATCCTTCTGGGAGGGGGAGCTGAAAGGCGGATCGAAGTAGCGCCAGTCACTGCCTCTTTTCCTTTTTCTTGCCGATCTCGACTATCCTGTCGAGCAGCGCCATGCCCTCTTCGTCGAGGAGGTACGAGAACTCTTTTCTCAAAAGGCGCTCGTCGTCGTAAGTGACCCTGGTGTATAGTATCTGCCCTTCCTTTATGTTCCTACCGAACACAGGGCCGTCCATGGACATTGCAATGCTCTCCCCCTTGGCCGCGCTTTCCCTCGGTTCCTTCTCGTGCTGCAGCCCCTTTATCCTGCCTATCGCCTCGCCCTCCTCGTTCATCATGGCATACCCCTTGCGCACCTTTCCCGAAAGCACGCTTACCCCGAATATCGCCGGGTCGGAGACCCTGAAGCAGGAGTCGCGCAGCACCTCTATCTTGCCAGGCATCACTATGCGGCTCTCGGTCTCCTGCATCCTGTTCCTCTTCCTCTCCTCTGCATATCCCTTGTATTCGTCGACAAGGCTGTATATGACGTTGCTCCGTATTATCTTTATGCCGCTGAGGGAGGCCTCGGCCACCGCATCGTCGGCCGCGCCCACATTGAATGCCAGTATCACCGCGCTCGCAGAGTCCTCCGCGTTCATCGCAAAGGCGTCTGAGACATCCCTTTTCGAGACATTCCCGAGCCCCTTCCTGCTTATCTGGAAACCCTCGGCCTTAAGCAGCTTGGATATCGCCTCCATGCTGCCTATCGAATCCGTCTTCAGTATTGGCCCTTTCTTGTCGGTCTCGAAGACGTCGCCGAGCTCCGCCTTTATTTCCGTGGCATAGTCCTCCCCGCCTAAGATCTGCAGCAGCGGAGAGCCGGGCAGCGCCCCATCCAGCCCCGTGGCGCTTATTTTGACTCCGCTCGCCGCGCTGACGGACTGGACGGAATCATACCCTCCAGCCTCCCGTATCTCCTTGAGAGGCCTGGGCTTCAGCAGCGCCCGTATCTTTGCTGTGGAGACCTTGTCTTCGGTGGCGAAGGCTATCATGTCGTTGACGTGGAGCGTGCCGTCATAGAGTATCACGTCTATGGTGGTCCCCAGCCCCTTGACCTCCTTCCTTTCGAGGATGCTGCCCTTCCCCGGGCCATTCACCTCTATGTTCAGCTTCATCTCAAGGAACCTCTGGGAGAGGCCCGCGACGAGCATAAGTATCTCCGCCACCCCCTCACCCGTCTTAGCGCTGACTGGGACTATCGCTAGCTCCTTCTGGAAGTCCTTCACGTTGAGGAAGAGGTCGCTCGAAAAGCCGAACTCGCTGAGCCTGCCCTCGGTCTCGAATATCTTGTTGTTGAGGGAGTCCACCACGTCCTTCCTCTGCTTCTTCATCGCTTCGGATATGCTGTAGCTGCCGCTCGGGTTCCATCCGGTGATCAGGTCTATCTTGTTGGCAGCTATTATGAACGGCGTTTTGTAGTTCCGGAGTATCTCTATCGCCTCTATCGTCTGGGGCTCGAACCCCTTCGTTATGTCGACTACGACTATTGCCATGTCCGATACGCTCCCTCCCCTCTTCCGCAGGTTGGTGAAGGCCTCGTGCCCTGGCGTGTCTATAAAGAGCAGCCCAGGTATGGCTATCTCTGTCTTGAAGGAGTTGAGCATCGGGCCGCAAATGTCCCTTATGACCTTTATCGGCACCTCGCTCGCGCCTATGTGCTGGGTTATCCTCCCCGCCTCCCTGGCAGCGACAGTCGTGCTCCTTATCTTGTCGAGAAGGGTCGTCTTGCCGTGGTCTACATGGCCCATCACGCTTATTATCGGTTGGCGTATCATCGATTCACCCTGGGATTATCTTATACCTATTTTCCTACCCTCTAATATTTACATTTTTTCAATATATACAATCAGCAGGGCGTTGCTATGCAGTTGCTTGATTCCATGCCTCCATACACCCTTTTCGGTGTGGAGGATTGCGATTATGAAAGGGCGAAAGTGGTTGTTCTTCCCATTCCTTATGATTCGATGACTTCCTACAAGCCGGGGACAAGGGACGGCCCCCATGCGATAATAGAGGCCAGCAGGAGCATGGAGTGGTTCAGCCGCGAGTTCGATTTCGACCCTGCCAAGAGTGGGGTGTTCACGACAGAGGAGCTTGCCCCTGATTTCAATTCTCCCGAAAAGATGTCCGAGAGGGTCGAGAGGGAGGTCTCTAGGATACTGTCCGACGGGAAGATGCCCATCGTTCTCGGGGGCGACCACTCGGTATCTATAGGGGCGATCAGGGCGGCGGCGAAAGGGGGCGGCATCTCCGTGCTCCATTTTGACGCGCATTCCGACTCGAGGGAGCAGTATATGGGGTCGAGGTATAGCCATGCATCTGTCATGGCCCGGGCGAGGGAGGTATGCGACAGCTGCTACAGCGTCGGGATACGGAGCATCGACAGGGCGAGCTCCGAGGCCTATTCCCGCACCACGCTCTTCATGGACGAGGTGAATTCCATCTCCGAAAGCGAAGTGGTAAAAAGGATCCTCGCAAATACGCAGGGGCGCATATACATCACCTTGGACGTCGACGTTATCGATCCCAGCGAGATGCCGAGCACAGGCACCCCTGAACCCGACGGGATAAGTTACGCCAGGCTCAGAGGGATATTGCGGGAGGTGATAAAGGAAAGGGAGGTGGTCGGGATGGATTTCGTCGAGCTGAGCCCCATACCCGGCATGGTTGCCCCAAACTACCTTGTCGCCAAGCTTATCTTCTCATGCCTCGGCTACATATTCGCCGGCCATTGACCCCCCCGGGATATCCGACGATTGTCTAATATGCAAAATCCTTTAAAAAGGGCCGTCCCCCAATCATCTATGCGGGAGTTTACCGCTAAATGGATGAGAAGATGGCAAGGAATAATAGGAATAGGAATACCTTTCTGCTGGAGCTGCTTGGGAGCCTTATTTTCCTAGGGGTGATTTTTTCGCTCTCCGGGAGGCTTTTCATAGGCGGGTCCATCGTCAATACGAGCGCAGGGCTCTTGACCCCGCTGCTCTATGCCGCCGGGGTGCTGGGCGCAGTATCCCTGCTTGTAATCAGCCTGGCAAGCCTGTCCGGGCTGGAGAACGCGCATAAGGCCGCGAAGAAGGCTGCCGTAGTGTCCGCCTTCTCGCTGCTTGCGCTCGTATCAACGTCAGGAAATCCGCTGCTGCTTTCCGCGGTGATAGCCGGGTTCATCGCAGGCACGACAGGGTCCCTTTCCGAAATCGGCATCTGAAAGGGGCATGGTGCCCTTCACCGGGCACCCTGTTACCTGCCACTGTTTTTGTATCGTCTTTTTAAGCTTTATCATAGAAAGTCTAATGTGGTTGAATGGCTAGGGAAAAAAAGGATCCTCATCCGTTGATATTTGAACTGCTCAGCAGCCTTCTGTTCGGGCTTACGATAGTGATAGCTACAGGCGTCGGTTTGACAACGAGCCCTGTGCTCCAGGGATATGCCTCTGTCTGGATCCCAATTCTCTATGCCGGGGCGATGCTTAGCGTTATCACAATGTTCGCCGTAAGCTTCATAAACCTCATAAACCAGAAATATGTGCTTCACCGCTACATACTTTATGAGATCATGGTTGCCTCGTTCACGCTTTTGGCCCTCACTGCCGGCGACGTTCCCGGCACGGTGCTGACGATCCTGGCGCTCCTGCTCGGGATAATAGGGATGGTCCAGAACAACAAGGAGTGATGGCTGCGCCCACCCTGTCCCGGTGCGCCCCATCATCGCCTTAGCATCTTCGCCATCCTCTCGTACCCCTGCCATAACGCCAGTTCGTATGGGGAGTTCCCTGAGTTGTTAAGCGATGCGATATCCGCCCCTATCTTCTTGAGGTATCTCGCCGCATCTATCCTGTTGCTGTTTGCGGCATAATGGATCGGGGCCATTCCCTCTTTGTCCCTTGCATCGATGTCCGCTTCAAGCCTGATGATCTCTACGAGGGCATGCATGTGCCCATGCCGTGCGGCGTAATGCAGCGCGGTCGCCCCTGCATTATTTTTCGCATCGATGTTCCCTCCGTGCGAGGCGAGGATGCCTATGATCTCGCTATTGTCGTTCAGTGCGGCAAAGTGGATGGCCCTGTTTCCTTCATTGTCTGCTAAGTTCACAGAGGATACATTGAGCGCGAACTCGTGGGCTGCGTTTTCGTCAAGAGCGGCTATGCCCCTGTACATGATCCCGTATCTGCCTGTCGTCTGCCTCTCTTCCCCTACCAGGAACCTGACCCCTTCGGCATCGTTCTGCCTGGTGATGTGGTGGAGCGCGGTCCTGCCGTCCGGATCTGTGGCATTCGCATCGACCCCGTTCGCTATGAGGAGGACGACGAGGCTCATGTTATCGTTCGCCGATGCCTCTATGAGCCTCCTTTCAAGATTGTTCACTTTTCTTCTCGTGGCCATTTGCCGGACCTATTGCTCATTATGGCAAGCGCAAAAAATTTAAGTTTTTTTAGATTGCTTGGGAAAAGTTTAGGATATCCCTCCCCGCAGCTTATGCGGATGGCGGCTAAAATCCCTGCCGCGCTATCATATGATTGCGCCTCTTCTCTTGAGCTTATCCTGCAGCCTCGCGACATCGATTCTGGCTGCTTTCAGATGCCCTTCGATTGCCATGGAAGCAGCAACCCCTGCAGCCTCCCCCATTGCGATCGCAGTTCCAGTCACCCTGGCGCTTGCCTGGGCATCGAATTCAGCGCTCAGGCATCTTCCGACAGCAAAAAGGTTGTCTACCCCCTTCACGACCATCGCCCTGTAGGGGATGTGGTACCATGAGCCGTCGCCTCCATCGAGGTGCCGGTATATAACTCCCTTTTTAGGGTCATGTATCTCTACCGGATGGCCGCATCTAGCTATCGCATCGCCGAACCTTGCATTGCCGAGTACGTCAGCCCTTTTGAGCACGTACTCCCCCACCGCCCTGCGCGTCTCCCTCATGCCTATCGACGGCGCCGAATCGATAAGGTAGGAATTCTCAAACCCTCCCACGTTGCGCACCAGAAAATCGATAGATGATATTATCTGGTGCCTTGCGTCGTTCAGCGCCGATTCGATCTCGATCCCCGAGGTGAAATCCTTTATATTGACGTGGGTGGCATTGCATACGAATTCGCCCTCCCTGCTGGTGTTGAAGAAGAATTCGGAGTTGGCATGGGGCAGGTATATCTTGTGTTCCTTTTTTGCCTTCTCGACAAGCGCCGGCATAACCCTCATCCTGTCAAGAGTCCCCCCCGCCAGCGTGGCGCTGACGAGATCCCCGTGCTCTTTCGAGAATTTGATGAGCCCCTTCTGGTCTATCCCCCCCATCCTGAAGGGCACGGTAGCCTCTTGGTGCCATCCCTCTCCCTCCTTGCCCTCCATGACCTTCCCGCAAAGCTGTGCCGCATCAGCATCACCGCTCGCATCCACAAAGAATTTCGCACTCATCTTGCTCATTCCGTCCTTCCCGACAAATCCTGCCCTCACTATTCTCTTCCCTTCCATCTGCAGGCCTGTCAGGGTGCTGTCCACATATACGTCTATCTTATACCTTTTTGTTATCGCCCCCAGGGATATCTTCATCTCGTCCGGCCTGAACGGGACGAAATTCCCCCTCCTCCCCTTGGTGCCATCGTAATCCTTCAGGTTCGCGATTATCTCGTCCGCGATCCCCCCAACTATCTTCGTGCTGCCGTCGTATGTGTAGATACCGAGTATCGAGAGCACGTACCCGCTGGTCCAGTTCCCCCCCAGCATCGAATGCCTCTCGATTATTGCTGTCGACAGCCCCTCCTTCGCCCCTGAGATCGCCGCCGCTATCCCGGCAGGGCCTCCCCCAATCACAATAAGATCATAATCCATGCAAGCACACGATAAGCGGTTGTTTGGCAAGGATATTAAACTTGCCTGGTTGGTTGCAGGAACGGGCCTCAATCAACCGAAAGCACCTCTTTCACCAGAGATACCACCTTTTCGGTATTGTCCTCGTCGAGCCCGGCCCCTGTCGCCCTAAAAGAATGATCAGCCTCTTTTATCCAATGGCACTTGTATCCTGGAAGGGCCCTTTCGAAAGCCTCCCTCCTGCAGTAAGGATCGGAATCGCCGTTTATGAATGTTATGGCTGCCTTTACCTTCCCTACGTGCATGTACCTTTCAACTTCAGCATCCTCTTCCATGCTATGAAGCGGAAACCCCAGCACTATTACCGATTTTATATCGAACGCCTTCTCGCTCGCCACGAGTATGGAGAGGTATCCTCCATAAGATTTCCCTATAAGGACTATGTTTTTGCCGCCCAATCTTCTGATGCATGCCTTAAGCTCCTCGGTATTGGCGGCATGGTCGACCCTTTCATTCCCTGCCACGAACGAGAAGTTAAACCTAATCACCGACGAGGTCGGCGCAAGTGCCTTGAAGACGCCGGACACTATGTCGTTATGCATGTCGTTGTTCGCGCCGTGGGCTATCACCACGTTAAATTTCGGATCCTTGGCAATCGAAACGTCAGCCGTTATTGCATACCTACCAACATTTATGTTTTCCAGCATAGAATCCTCTTTGAATCTTTTACAGATATATACCAATGTTTAGTGATAAGCCGTGATATTCCCCAATCTGTAAAAGGTGGGGAGTTTCCTGTTCCTGCTGTTAAAAAAACCAGTTGCTTCATAATATTGAATTAATCAGGAAGTATTTATTAATTTAGTAGTGGGCATGTCAGTTTAAATGGCCATACCCGGGCTTGCTTCAATACCTTTAAATATCATTTAATGCATAATTCATTACTTGATGATATTATGGATAAGATTAAATCAAAAACCGAAGCGCCCAAGACGCCAACAGGATTTTCGGGAGAATATTTCTGGAACAAGCCGGGAGAGTCCCGCACACAGGAAGAACTGAGGAATGAATGGGTATCGGAACATGAAAAAGCCGACAAACAATTGAGGGCTTACTTGAGGGCCCAGAACGAGCGTGTACTTGCCAGGGTAGAAAAGCCCATATTCCCTGTCGGGGGCGGGAGGTATGCCCCTGGGATTATTGGCGCAAAAGAAAACAGCGCAAATGGCATAGTTGCTAAAGTTGGCCATGCAGCTTCTACCATTGCAGTTAATGCCATGCGCATATTCCCCGCAGGAGTTTTGGCAGGCGCAATAGAACAGGCCGCAACCGGCGGCAGCCTGTTGAAGGGAGCTATCCATGATGGTATTATGGGGGCCTATATGGGAGTGATCATAGGCGTCAAGAAAGTCATAACCGATACTTTCCACTCCAACCGAAATAACAAGTAGTTCGATTCTGTCGTCGATTTTCCAGAATGGGCCCGAGGAGAATCGAACTCCTGATCTTCACGTTGTCAACGTGACGTCTTACCACTCAACTACGGGCCCTTTTTCAGCATTCATATCGTAATGGCCATCCCGTCCTTCGCCATCTCTGATTTCGGGAAGATTTTCCTCGCCTCGCCCTCGAGCTTGGCAGGGCTCTTGTACCTTGCGCTTATATGCACCATCACAAGCCTCTTCACTCCTGCCTTGAGCGCGATTCCCGCAGCCTCCTCCGCTGTCGAATGCTGCCTTTCGACGGCAAGATCCTTCAGCTCCGAGCCGTAGGTCGCCTCGTGTATCAGGATATCCGCCCCGATCGCCGCAGCCACTGTTGTCGCGGCAGGCCTTGTATCGCTTGCATAGACGATTTTCCTTCCCTTTTCAGTATATGTTATTTCCCCAACCTTTATATCCTTTCCATTTATTTTTATGTGGCCCTTTTTCAGGATCTCCGCGAACATCTTCCCCTTCATCCCCAGCTTTTTGCATCTCTCCTTTACGAAACGGATCCTGTCCTCCTCCCTGAGGGCATAGCCGTAGCACTTCACGGAATGCTTTAGCCTGAATGCCGAGACGGAGAAACCCTCCCCGGAAAAGACCTTCCCTCCCTTTATCCCATTTATGATAATTTCGTACCCCATCACCGCCCTGTCGAACCCGATAAGCTCCTTTACCCCTTTTTCGTATCCCTCCGGGATGTAGATCCTGAGGGGCCTTGTCCTTTTGTTCAGCGCAAGCGTTCTCATCAATCCGGCAATGCCTATCACGTGGTCCCCATGTATATGGGTTATGAAGACCGCATCGATCTTGGACATGTTGACCGAGTCCTGTATGAGCCGCATCTGCGTCCCCTCTCCGCAGTCGAAAAGGAATATGCTGCCTTCGCGCTCTATGGCAACGGAGGGCAGGCTCCTCTCTCTTGTAGGGGTGGATCCCGATGTCCCTAAAAATGTTATCTTCATGGCATTACACCTCTATGGTGAAACTCTTTTCCTTCAGGTCCAGCGAGGTAACCTTCGCCTCGGGGAAGATATCCTCCAGCTCCTTCAGGGTCATGCGCCTGTTCTGCTGCAGCGCCATGGAGATGGAGTTGATGACATCCATGTTCTCGTATATCTTCCTCCCGATCTCTCTTTCCCTCTCCTTCGCCTCTTCGTCCTCCTTCATCAGCCTCCTCTGTTTTTCGAGGCTTGACTCCAGCTCCCGCACCCTCTCTGACCCCTCCCTATCCTCTCTCTCGAGCATGTGGTGGTATAAGGCATCCAGCGCCTCCTGCATGCTCCCGAACTTCCTGGTCTCCATCGCCGAGTATTTCGCGATGTCGATTATCGCATAGTCTACCGGGACATCCCCGTCCATGTAAGCCCTCACCTTCGGCCCATCTATGGCCGCGACCGCCAGCTCCATGTTCCTGCATATCTCCCCAAGGGCGTTCGGCTCGACCAGTGCGGCCGGGCTCCTTGGATCCACCCCTGCCTTTATTATCGCATCCTCTACGTAGAGGGTGCCTATGTTCGCACTTCTGGAAACGAATGCGGCTATATTCTGCTTGGGGCCCGCCTCCTTCAACCCCGCTCCGAGCGCTGTGCGGGCGGAGCTAATGTTGGATATCCCTATTCCCGGGTTTTCCGGCGGGATGTACGCTTCCCCCTTCCTTATCCTTCTCGTCCTGAAATCCCTTTCCACATAGGCGAGGTCTATAGTCATGTCGCTTTCGGTCAGCACCATGTTGCCCTTCCCGAAAAGCTCTATGATAAGGTTGGTTTCCTTTCCCTTCCCCTCCAGCTTGAACATGATTATCCTGTCGTCGTTGTATTGGGATACCTTGGTAACCTGCATGCCCGCTATCCTGTTCCTGACAGCCATGGCGAAGTTGGAGGCCTCCTCCTGTTTCACGAGGTATGTGGTCTCGTGCATCGTCAACGGCAATATGCAGAGCAGGTTCGACGTCCTCTCCCTGCTCGCGAACTTGAACCTGAATGTCCCGCGCCCGGACTGGTAGAACTGCTCCAGCCTAAACCCCTCGAGAGCCCCGAGCTCTCTCGCCAGGAGCGCAACTTCTATGGTGGATATCGTCCTCATCATCCCCCCTTTCCGGGCAATGTCACCTGATCTTCCTGCGCCCCTCCTCCTTTGTAACTTTCGACATCGCCAGCGCGATCTTATGGGGGTCCTTTCCCTTTTCGAAAGCGGTCCCCACCTGCACTATGTCGGCGCCGCTCGCATATGCCTTCCTCAGGTGGCTTATGCTCGAGATGCCTCCCGCGACTATGTAAGGGACATCTATCGCCGACTTGACGGCCCTTATCATCTCAGCCGGCACGGGACCGGAATTCTGCAGGTGCGGGTTTGATCCCGTATCCGTTATTATGAACCTGTTTCCAAGGTATTCGCCGGCCAATGCCAGCCCCGCAGCAATCATCGGTTTCTCCCTTGGGACAGAGTTGACGTCTCCCACCCAACCCACCGTGCCTCCGGGATGGATTACAACATACCCGATCGGGAGCGGTTCTATGCAGGCCTTCTTGATCACCGGTGCCGCCAGCATCTGCGCCTGCGTTATCCAGTAGGGGTTCCTTGCGTTCAGCAGGGACATGAAATATATCGCGTCCGCATAGGGCGTTATGGTGGCTATGTTGCCCGGGAAGAGTATGAGCGGGACATCTATGCTCTCCTTTATCTCCCTGGCCGCTTCGTCGAGCAGCTCTCCCTGTGCCCCTATGCTCCCTCCGAGCAGGATTACGTCTGCGCCGCCGCTTGCGGATTTCTTGGCGGTCGCGACCGCGGCATCCACGCTCTTATAATCCACAGGATCTATAAGCGAAAACAGCATCGCTCCCTTCTCTGCCAAAAGCTCATTTATATAAATTTCAACCTTTCCTCTCTTCATTCGATATC
This sequence comes from Microcaldota archaeon, assembly GCA_021822165.1. Lineage (GTDB taxonomy): Archaea > Micrarchaeota > Micrarchaeia > Micrarchaeales > Micrarchaeaceae > JAKARM01. Next base: position 13,764 of record JAKARM010000011.1, read on the forward strand.
GCCATCTTTCAGCCTCCTCTCGCGATGAAGGCACTGACCATTTCCCTAGCACCGTCCTTGATGTCTACGGAAGGGACGAACCCTACCTCTTTCGCTATCCTCTCTATGGAAACCACCCTGTCGCTAGAAATGAACTCGAACTCGTCGTAGTTGATTCCCATCAGGCTTCTCCCCATCCTTGCGACAACCTTGTTTATGTTCTTCGTGGGCGGCTTGACGCCGAGCAGCTGCGCCGCCCTCTCCAAAAGCGACCTCAGCGTGTAGGCGGCCCCGTCGGAGAGGTTGTATATCCTGTTTTCCGCGTTGGCGCTCTCCGAGCTCTCTATCACCGCCCGCGCCGCATCGTCCACGTGCAGCAGGGTGAGGTGGTTGTTCCCCCCTCCGACATATCTCATCTTCCCTGCCTTTATCATCCTGAATATCTTGAAGAACGATGGGGTATACCCGTCCCCGTAAAGCGTTGATAGCCGCAGTATCGTGTATTTCAGGTTGCTGTTGACCTCCGCGAAAGCGTGTATCACCTGCTCCGCCATGAGCTTGCTCCTGGAGTAGTTGCTTACCGGCTTGGTTATCGCATCCTCGTCGAGCTTTTCGCCCCCCCTGTCGTAGCCATAGACGCTTATGCTGCTGGTGAATATGAACCTCAGTTTCTTCGCGCGCCCCTTGTTCGATTCGATGTATGCGTTGAGGAGGTTCTCCGTGCCTATCACGTTCGTGTTTATCAGCTTGTCATAGCTGTGGTCCGCGTTGAATGTCGCGCCTGCCAGATGGTAGACGACATCCACATCCCTGCATGCCTCATCCAGCCCTTCCTTGTCCTTTTCCGTCTTGAGCGTGAGGTCTGTGACGTATGGTTTCACTCCCGGGGGAAGGAGCTTCCAGTCGTTTGTCGTCTTGGTAAACTCCATTATCGTGACTCTCACCTCATGCCCTGCCAGGACTAGCATCTGTACCACCTTTATCCCGAGGTAGCTTGTGGCGCCTGTCACCAGGACGACCTTCTTATCTTTGCGTTTGTTGTCTTTTTTGCTGTCGCTTTTTTCCATCGGTACTACCTTTTTCCTCGCCATCCAGCAATGTGGTGGCTATCTCCCGCATCCTGCCGGCAGCAAGCCTGTTTATGGCGTAGGGGACCCAGTCCTTCCCATAGGGGACATAGACGCTGATCCCTATCCCGTCCTTCATGATCTCCTTGACCCTCTTATTGCCGTAACCTAATAAAACCTCAAAGGTTAAATTCCTTTTGTAGCCCCTGTTGCGCCTGACGAGCGCCGTTATTTCCCTCTCGTCAATGGAGACTGCCCCGAGGTTGCATTTGCCCTCCAGGACGGCATTTATGGGACGGGAAAAGGGCAGTTGCCTGGCTCCCGCCTTCCCCTCCCCTTTTCCGCCCCTCTTTTCATGGAGGTTCAGTTTTATAGGCATCCCCGTCGCCCGGTATTCCTTCATGAAGCGCACCGATTCCGCCACCTGGATCGGGATCTCGATCCCCGCATTTCCGTACCTCTGCCTCTTGAGCATTTTGTTTAATGACAGAGCTTCCTTCTCGTCGCCGCATTCGACCCATACGAATACCCTCCCGTTCTTCGCGGCATCCATCACTTCCGATATCCCCCTCTCGAACCCGCCGCCATTTATCCCGTATCCTATCTGCCCGGGTCTAAGCGAGACGTCGGCGTTGACCCTGAGCCGCGATATCTGCTTCAGGAGATGCGAATAGGCATTGACGTTGTATCTCGCCTTGTTTGTCTCTTTCGCCCCCTCGCTCAGGAAGGTCAGCGTTGCCTTGATCCCTGACTCGTTGAGCTGCAGCGCTGCCTTGATCGCCGAATCCGTAGTGGTCCCGGCTATATGCCTTCTTATGAACCTGAATACCAGCTTCTTGACGATATTGTTGTCCTCCAAGACGAATCCCCGATTGCGCCCATGCCGCAGCATTGGATGCGCTGACCTGCCGTTCCTGCCCTACTTCCTGAGAATCTCCTGCAATTTCACTATGTTCCTGGATATCTCATCGATGCTTTCTTTATCCTCTCCGGATACCGCCTTTTTCTCGGAAAGATGGTGCTCCAAGGTGTTTATGAAGTCGAGCCATTCCCCTGCATCCTCCTTTATGAACTCCATCACATATTTGTCCGTAAGGAAAAGCTCTATAATCTTAAGCGTCCTCTCGTTATCTGCTACATCCTCCCCCTTCTTTATCCTTTCCTCGATATGCTCCCTGAGCTGCTCTATCTCTGCCAACTTTATGTTGTTGTTCTCATGGACTATCTCCTCCACATTATGGACGAAGCGGACTATCGATTCATGAAGCCTGTTGAGCAGGTTGCCGAGCGAGATGCTGCTAAGGTGATCCGCCATTTATATCAGTAGCGATTTGCCAGCGATATAATTTATACCTATCGCCGTTGTCGGAGGGATATATCGCACTGCATGCCCCATGGGCTTCTGCCGTTTATCCCTTCGCATCATCCAGATGGGCCGTCCGCGCAGCCCTGGCAGCCTTTGGATAGGCGCACCACTTCCGCAGGGGGCAGCCGCCGCAAAGCGGGACGGGCCTGCAATACCTCTTTCCCAGCTCGACGAACTGTGCGTGCGCCTCTTTGTACCTGTCGAGATCCTCCGCCATATTCCTGGTAAAATATGCTTGCAGCTCTGTGTAGCCGATGGCGCTCTCCCTGCCCGAGAGCCTTTTCATCACCCTTTCGGTGTATGCGTCTATCACGAATATGGGCTTTTCGGCGGCATAGAGGATGATGGAGTCTGCGGTCTCGTTCCCTATGCCTTTCATTCCCAGCAGCGCCCTCCTGAGCTCGCCCCTTTCGAGCCTGAACATCCCTTCCAGCGTGCCGTAGGCAGCAGCTATCCCCCTGCAGATCCCGCGGAGGCGCTTCGCCTTCTGCCTATAGTATCCGCTTGGCCTGATAAGCCCCGCAAGCTTCCTCTCGCTGCACGAAGAGATCTGCCCGAGCCCCATGAGTCCTGCCCCTTTCAGGTTCGCTATCGCCTTCTCGACGTTGCCCCATGAGGTCTGCTGCGTAAGTATCGCTCCTACCAATATCTCGAACTTGCTGTCGCCTGGCCACCAGCCGAGCGGCCCGAAATAGGAATAGAGCTTCTTGTAGATCCTGAGGGGAGGGAAGAGGATTACTCTACCGATATCTCTTTCTTCCCTATCTTCTCTATTATCGCTGTTGGTTTTTCCCCGTCGCATGTGACTCCCATGCTGTTGCAGGTCCCGAGCACCTGCTTTACCTTGTCTGCGAGGGTGTTGCCATATATCTTCTCTCCCTTTGCATTCGCTATCTTCTTGACCTGCTCCATGGTGAGGTTCCCTATCGTCTCCTCCTTCGTCTTCGCCCCGAGCTGCACCCCCAGCTCCTTCATTATGAGCGCGCTCGTCGTCGGCGACCCTACCTCAACCCTGAACGCCTTTGTCTCAGTGTTTACGAACACCTTCACCGGGATCTTTATGCCGCTATAGTCGGCGGTCTTCTTGTTTATCTCGTCGACTATCCCGCTTATGTTCACCCCGAACGGCCCGAGCGCCGGGCCAAAGGGCGGTCCAGTCGTTGCCTTTCCTCCCTCAACCATGCCTGAAACTATAGATTCTCCCATGCTACCACCATTTGTATTACATCTTCTGCGCTTTCTGCAGCACCTTCGCCGTATTCATCTTGGTCGTTATCGGTATCGGCACCACCACGTCCATAAGCTCTACCGTTATGTCGCCTTTGACATCATCGACCTTTAGGACCCTGGCTTTGTATCCCTTGAACGGGCCAGATACGAACTCCACCATGTCATCCTTCTCTATCTCCGCGGCATAGCTCTTTATCGTGACGAGCTTCTCGACCTCCGCCTCGTTCAGCGGCTGCGGAAGTATGCCCTTTATGTTCTTGTCCCTGATTATGAACTCCCTGCATACCGCCTCGTCCTCCGCTTCCACAATTATGTAGCCCTTCATCCCCTCTACAACAAGTATCGCGTATATGGGTATTGCCATCTTGCTCCATTTGTTCTGGAGCATGTTGGCGGCTATCCTCTCTTGCCCCGAAGTGACCTTTACTACAAAATACACAAAACCACTCAATTATTTAATTTAAATCCCTAAAGATATATAGGTGCGCATCGACAGCGCCACAAAGGCCGGATAATGGACCAATATATAAGAGTCTCCAAACCGAATGCGGAAAAACTAAAGCGCATAATTTCGGAGAAAGACAGGCTTAATAGAAAACTACCCGTAAGGCATAGCGGGAACTATGTCTACCTACCCCTGCTTAATATAGACAAGGAAAGGATTAAAAATCTTCTCGGAAGATTCGATGCCAGGATAGTACGCATGAAAAAAGGGGAAATCCCAGAAAAAACCAAGTTTGCCGACAGGTTGAAAGGGATAGTCGGCGATGTCAGGGGGGGATTCGCAGGCAGGTACGATCTTCTCGGGGATATCGCGATAATGGAGATCCCGCCGGAACTTTCGCCGAAGGAGGGCGAAATCGCCGGTGCGCTGATGGATTCCGATCCAAAGATAAGGACGGTGCTCGCAAAGGGCGGCCCGGTATCAGGAACATACAGGATACGCAAGGTCAGGTATGTGGGGGGCAGGAAGAACTTTATCGCGGAATATAGGGAGAACGGTTGCCTCTTCAGGTTCGATGTCAGGAAAACCTTCTTCTCGGTGAGGCTGTCTTACGAGCGCACGAGGATAAGCTCTCTTGTGGGGCGTAGGGAGAAAGTGATGGTGATGTTTGCAGGGGTGGGGCCTTTCGCCATCGTGATAGCCAAGGCGCACAAAGACTCCGATGTGGTCGCGATCGAGGCGAATGCCGATGCCTGCAAGGCGATGGTCGGGAACATAGCTGCAAACAAGGTGCAGAATGTTTCCGCGGTGTTGGGAGATGTCCGGGTGCGCTATAAAGAGTACAAGAATTTCGCGGACAGGGTAGTGATGCCTCTCCCGATGTCTGCCGGCAGCTTCCTCACCGAGGCATTATACGTCGCCAAGGACAAGGCGGTTGTGCATTTGTACAGGTTTTGCAGGGCCGACGGGGGGACGGAAGAGGTGATCCGGGAGATAAAGGAACATGCAAGAGGGCATGGGTATGCGATATCCAAAATCACCACGAGGGTAGTCAGGCCTTACTCCCCAAAGGAAATAGAGATAGTCGTCGACTATACGATAAGAAAGGGAGGAAAAAGGGGATAGCTGGCCGCCGATCGTGATGCCTCTATCCTCTGCCTCTTTCCCCCCTGAGCAGTGCCTGGATATTTGAATGGTTCCCCCCTTTTTTGCCCCTTCTTTCCCTCTCCTTTTCCGGATTCCTGAGAGCCCCGCAGCTTTCTAGGAGTTCTGCGATGTATTCATAATCCGCCTCCCTCTCCGTTTTCTTTCTTGTTTCCGCACCCCCTTCCCCAAACGAAATCATTTCTATCGCTATGTCTATTGCCCTATATCCCTCGCTATCCCTGGTGTTTATGAATTTGGCCAATTCCTTCTCCGCGGCTCCGCTGTCGTTTTTATATTTCCTAAGCGATTCCTTCATGACCCTCTCAAGATGATACTTTACCATCCTTGAATTTCCGTATAGTACTTCCCAGTGCAGACCGGTTCTGCCAAATGCGTAATCCCTCCCTACGCCCAGATTGGAGTTATCGATCACGTTCGGATGTACGCCCCCGTCAAGAAGTTCCTTGAATCTGTCGAAGTCTCCAGTATGGATTGCTCTGAAGAGGTTTCTTGCATCAAGTGG
>JAKARM010000012.1 GCA_021822165.1 Microcaldota archaeon
TTGATGACATCATCCCATTTTGCGTTTGGTATGTTCTCAGTTCCTTGATGCGACTTTTCGATGCCTGTTGCACCGCAGAGGTCATATCTCCCTGAGCGTGGATTTCGGCGTGTCCCGCCGTATAATACAATTTTGTCACAAACATATATATACATTTTCACCTATATTTCTATAACCATTTTGCGTTTGGGAAGCCCACGCCGTTTACGGGTGGGAGGATGTCACAATAATGAAGGTATAAACCAGTATAGAATATTTATCAGGTGTTTTTATAAGGAACAACGAGATAAGGGCGCTGCCGGACGATGTCCTCAGGAACAAGGTGAACGACCTCTCGCTCGAGCTCGCCATAGAGAGGAGGAAGGTGGCCTCTACGGGAGTGTCCAGCAAGGTGGTAAAGATAAGAGACATGAAGAGGACGATAGCAAGGATAAAGACCGTAATAAACGAAAGAGGTGTAAAGAACTAATGGCCGATATATGCCCAAAGTGCGGGTTGCCGAAAGAGATATGCGTCTGCGATGTCCTGGACAAGGAGGCGGAGAGCAAGATAAAGGTATCCGTCAAGAAGGCTAAATTCAACAAGATGATGACGGTGGTCATAGGCATAGACCCCTCCGAAATCGAGAGGACGACGAAGAACCTCAAGCGCATCCTCGCCTGCGGCGGAACATTCAAGGAGGGGCTGATAGAGCTCCAGGGCAACCACAAGGACAACGCAAGAAGGGCGCTTATAACGATAGGGTACAAGGAGCAGAACATAGACGTTTCCTGATAATGCCCTTGTTTAAAGTGCAGGGGCCGGACGGCAGCAAGGCGGATCCTGGGCAATCGCATGGCGGTAATAGGAATAGAGAGTAGCGCGCATACCTTCGGCGTAGGGATAGTCGAAAATGGGAAGGTGCTCTCCAACTCCAAGGCGATGTTCAAGATCTCCGACAGGGGGATCATACCGATGGAGGTCGCGGACCACCATGCGGAGAACGCCGGAAAGGTCATAGCGGATGCGATCGATGCCGCTGGGATATCGGCGGGCGACCTGGAAGCTGTAGGATATACGAAGGGGCCGGGGATAGGGCCATGCCTCAGGGCCGGACAGCTCGCAGGGAAGGCGGTATCCAGCAGCTACGGCATACCTCTTTTTCCGGTAAATCACGGGATAGCGCATATAGAGATAGCGAAAGGCATGGGCAAGATGGGAGACCCCCTAGTCGTCTACGTGAGCGGGGGGAACTCCCAGATTCTCGCCATGGAGAGAAAGCCGTTCAGCCACTACCACGTCTATGGGGAGACCTTCGACATAGGGGTCGGGAACATGCTGGACAGCTTTGCGCGCGCCGCGAAGCTGAACCCCGCGTGGGGATCTACAGTGGAAAAGGAAGCCAGGGGCGGAAGATATATAGGCATGCCATATACCGTCAAGGGGATGGATTTCGCTTTCTCCGGGCTCCTCACCAATGCGGTGAAGGCGCTCGGGACCAACAGGAGGAAGGACGTGGCGTTCTCCCTGCAGGAAACCGCATTCTCCATGATATGCGAGGCCGCAGAGAGGGCGCTATTGCTGACCGGGAAGAAGGAGATGCTGGCCTGCGGAGGGGTGGCGCAGAGCTCAAGGCTCGGCGAGATGCTGGAAAGCGTCGCCGGATCGCATGGGATAAGATTTTACAGGGCCCCGAACGAATTCAACGCTGACAACGGCGCGATGATAGCCATGGTGGCGGAGAAAATGCTGGATTCGGGGATGCGGAGGGAGGCACCGACGATAGATCAAAAATTCAGGATAGACAGGGCGGAGATAGGATGGGAAGGATGAGGGTTCTGTCGGAGGGGGCGGAGGCGAAGGTATACTGCGGCAGGCTGCTCGGAATCGACGCCGTGATCAAGCGCAGGGAAAGGAAGAGGTACAGGATTGCGGAACTGGACAGCGCAATAAGGTCGCAGAGGACGAAGAGCGAGGCAAGGATGATGGCGGCGGCCAACATGGGAGGGATATTGGCGCCGAAGGTCCTCCTTGTGGACGGGTTTGACATATATATGGAAAGGGTTCACGGCAGGAACCTGGCGAGCGAAGCTGCTTGGCAGGAGAATCCCGACAGGATAGGAAAGGCAATAGAGAAGGCTGGGGAATACCTCGGGGCACTGCACGGCATGGACATCGCGCACGGGGACTTCACCCCTGCGAACCTGATGATCGACAGGGAGGGAAAGCTCTGGCTCATAGATTTCGGGCTTTCGAGGGCAACATCGTCGGTAGAGGAAAAGGCCCTCGACCTCCTCCTCATGAAGCGCTCCATAACCCCGCAGCAGTATAGATTATTTATAAGGGGATACAGGAAGGGGTATGATGGCAGCAGAATGTCCGAGGAACGGCTTTCGGAGATAGAGAGGAGGGGGAGGTATCAGGACAGGAGCCTCGCCGCCGTGAAGTAGCTCAGAGCGTGCCCCCATGCAGGTTCGTATTTGACTTATGGTCGTAATCGTACCAGTACTCGATCGCCGAAAGCTCTGTCTTATACTTGCTTGTCGAGACCACAAGGGCGAGTATCGCCAGGAACGCCATCGCAGCGACAACCCCCAGGTAGAAGAGGGCCGTAGTAAGATATTCGTTGGTGAACAGCACCACCAAGAGGAATCCCTCGATGATCCCGAAGCGGTACCCGCGCGGCGACTGTACGAAGAGGAAAATAGCGACGGGTATACCGAGCAGGCTTATGAGAAGCTCTCCCAGGAGGAAGGCATACTGGGGCGTAGAGACAACATTAATGGCGCCGGCCGCCCCTGACGAATAGAGCGTATTGAAGAGATTGGCTATCTGCCCATTGGCGAAGAAAAGGAATACCATGAATTGCGCCATGAAGAGAAGCGCGGAAACGAGGGTAACGATATTGTAAGAGGTAGTGACCTTCTCCTTGTAGGTCGTAGGCACCCGCCCCACATCCTCCAGGCAGTAGAAAGCGTTATCCTCTTCGACCAGATCCTCATAGCAGAAAGGCCTTTTGCATACAGAGCATATCGCATAGGCGGCCCTCCACGGGTGCCAGACGCATGTCTTCCCTCTTGCGGCCTCCCGTGCCTCCTTCTTCGTGCGGGTCTCCTTTTTGAGGAGATAATTGTCCGTTGAGGGTTCTTCCGAAGATGGCTCCGCAGCCGCCACGCCGTTTATGTCCATCGGCGCATATGGCGCATATGCGCCTGGCGCTTTTTCCGGAGGCGGATGGGTTGGCCGGCTTACTGGAAGTTCTTCCTTAATACCAAGGGGTGGTGCCGAGGGCGCTGGCTGCTGTGTATAGGCTGGCTGCGGCTTCACCACCTCTTTTATCGGTTGCGGCGCTTTTTGCGCCTGGGGCTGCACCGCAATTGCCTTTCCAACCTGTGCTGCCTGGTGCGGAGATGGAGAGGGGGCAGCCCTTTCCGTTTTCACAGCCTGAGAGACGGGAGAGGGAGCGGCCGCCTCTTTCTTTGGGGTAGGAGGATATGCAACCCCTGCCGCAGGTTTGATGGGCTTGGCCCCTGCCTGCCCCCGAGGCTCTTCCTGAAGCTGCGGTCTCGGAGTGGCTGCAGGAGGCGGCTGCAGCTGCGGCTCTGCCCTTTTCTGGACCGTTTGGGCGGCCTTTGCTATGCCGCCGAATATCCCGCCGCCAGGAGGAGATGGTGGCTTAGGAACAGTTTGGGCTGACGTAGCAGGGGATGCCTCCTGCCTCTTTTTCTCCTGGGGCTTCGCCGCTGCGGCGGCCCTCTCCTTCTCCCTGGATTTGCGTGTACGGAATATTATCAAATCGTCAGGATTGACAGCCATTCACATCCTCTTGGAATTCCTCTCGGCCTGGCGTTTTTTGATCTCGAAGATTCCCCTGTGCTTCGCACAGCTTATGCAGTAATTGAGCTTTATCTTCTCGAAGAACCTGACGTCGTTGGCAGTATGCATGTCCGTACTGAAGCTTACGCCCTTCTCCAGGCTCACAGCCTTGTTCCGCGGAACCTTCCGCCCGCATGAACTGCAGTTAACCATTATTTCTTTCCCTCGCAATGAAACACCGTTATAAATATTTTGCAATGTATATGTTTATAAACATGAGCGAAAAACCCCGCGCCATCCAGTGGCGGGGGATGTCAGATAGCAGTGGAGTCCGGGTGATGGAATGTTTGCCAGATGCGAAATCGCTAATGCCGTGCTGCTGCCTGCGCTCAGGATAGCGGTCGCGAAAACGCTCAGTGCGAAATACGGGATGAGGCAGGAGGAGATAGCGCTGGCGCTGGGGATATCCCAGGCGTCGGTGAACAAGTACCTGAACGGCAGGTATTCCGCAAGGATAGGCAGGGTGGAGGAAAGGGTGGAGTCAGAAAAAGCGGCAGAGGAGATCGTGAAGTTGATAATCTCGAATAAAGGCAGGGAAAAAGGGAGGGATGAGCGGAGGGAGCTGGAGAGGCTGGCGGAAAGCGATAGGATGTTCAGGCTGATGGAGCGCGCCGATGGGAAGCCCGCCTCTTAGCCTTTGAGAAAAGTATCTCGCTCCCTGCGCTTTCCAGCTGTATCCTGGCGACGTCCTGCTTCCTGCGGAACCCGCCGAGAACGGATTCGGCGAACCGCATCCCCCTCGTCGTGTCGTATATGGAGCGCATAAAGCCGTAGCATTTGTCGGCGGTGCCATAGTCTTCCGCCCTGAGGTTCTCTATCACCTCCCTCTTAAGCTCGCCCATCACGTCCATCAGGCCGAGCACATATGCCTCCTTCTCCACCCCGACTTCGGCATGGGGAGGTATCTCCCATGAGGTCTTTATCGTGTACAGTATCTTCGCCTCCGCATACTCCTGGTAGGCCTGGACGGAGTGGTGCTTGAACTGGGCGTCGAGCTTCTGCAGCTCCTTCAGCATGGGAGCCATCGATGCTATCCCTTTCTTCGCCTTCTCCGGGGAGTTGTTGTGCAGCTCCGTTATCGACAGCGCCGCAGCCCGTATCGTGTCGCGCGTCAGTTCCGCCACCCTGTCGTACCTCTTCTGTTTCTCTATGAGATGCGATGTTATCTGTTTTATGTCAGCTTCGAACCTCCTTGCGTCGTACCCTTTTTCCCCCTTCATATCAAACACCATTCTGCCTGCCGTGCCAGAAAAGATACTGCTGGGCGTACCCGGCATAGCCGCCCCACAGGTCCGAGGCGAACTCGCGTATCTCGGCGTTGCCCATTGCCTTCCCCTTGAAATATACCTTCTCCATCGTCCTCTTCACCCATACGTCGACGGGAAAGGCCTCCAGCTTGCCGTACCCCATCAGGGCTATGCAGTCCGCGACCTTTTCCCCGACCCCGTTCATCTCCATGAGCTGCGCTCTCAGCTTAGGATAGGCCGTGCTCGTCTTGTAGAGGTCCATGTTATACGTACAGAATTCTGCGGCATCTTTTATATAGCGTGCCCTGAATCCCGCCCCGCACGATTCCAGCTCCTTGAGCGTCGCACCCCTTAGCTCCGCGCTTGTGGGGAACCTCATCCCGACAACTTTCCCGTCCGGGCCGGAGATAGGGCTTCCGAACCTCGACACTATCCCCTTCACTATCCCCCTTATCCTCTTCACGTTGTTGTACTGCGAGATTATGAAGCAGAGCGTGGTCTCCCAGGGGTCGTTCAAGGTGAGGCGCAGCCCTCTGTACGACGATATCGCGGCATGCATGAACTTGTCGGTCCCTATGTTGTCGTAGACCTTGTCTATGTCGTCCGCAAGCCTGAACCTCTTTACTACGTCCCTCCTTGCGCCCCTCATGTCCGTGCTATCCACATCTATCTCGATGACGCCGCGCCGCTTCCTGAGCGACAGGAGGACATGGAAGGAGGCGGCGGAATATCCCAGGCTCTCTCTTTCCTTATCGTAATCGGCATGGAACGCTATTGGCTGGCCGCTCTCGAACGTATGCCTCAGGTTGAAGCTCCCAGGGGATAAGGTGAGGCTGTTCGTGGGATCACCCTCAGCCGGCCAGCTCGGAGATGCCGAGGCGCACCTGTTTCGCGTCCGTTATCTCCCTCACCGTCACCTTGCGGTCGGAGAGCGTTTCGAAATCCACGGTGATCGCCTTGGTTATCCCGATCTCGTCGGCCCTAGCGTACCTCTTGCCTATGCTCCCGGAGGCGCTGTAATAGACGCTGTACCCCTTGGCGGTGAGGCTGTCGAAAATCGCGACAGCTTCGGATACCAGGGGCTCGTCCTTCTGCAATGGAAAAAGCGCGAAGTCGTAGGGAGAGACGCTCCCGGAGAGCATCATGACCTCCCACCCCCTAGCCTCGTCCTTGTAGAGCGAGCTGTAGAGGAGCCCGTAGAAGAGCCTGTCGAGCCCGAAACTTAGCTCGACCACATGCGGCAGGACCTTCTTCTCGCCGCTGAGCACGGACATGTCCGTCTTCGTTGCGGCCTGGTGGTTGCGCAGGTCGAAATCCGTCCTGTAGGCATTCCCTGCGACCTCCTCGAACTTGTCGCCTATCCTGACCTCTAGGTCGACATTGCCTTTCGAATAATGCGGCAGCTCCTCGGTTAGCATCTGCCGGAACCTGAAGTCGCCGCTCTTGAAACCCAGCGCAAGCAGGAACTCCGCCTCCCTGAGGAGGAGATAGGCGAAGAGGCTGTTCGGGACATTGCCCTCTTTGAGGAGGTCGCGCATCTCCCTCTCCCTGAATTCGAAATCGGCGTTGTCGAGCTGCTCGTCGCGGGTCAGGAAGTTGATCTTTCCAGACACCTCTCCTTCCCCTACGGCCTTGTTGTTTATCTTAAGTCCCCCCTCTCCAGGGTCAAAAAAGTATTCCAGCTCCATCTGCGAGAACTCCCTCATCCGCAGGAGGAGGTTCCTCGGGGATATCTCGTTCCTGAAGGCCTTCCCGATCTGGCCGATTCCTACCGGCAGCTTGAGGCCGTAGGACCTGAATACGTTCTTGAAGTTCAGGAAGATCCCCTGCGCTGTCTCGGGCCTGAGGTAGCCCTGCACCGAATTCAGGGGGCCTATCCTCGTGCCGAGCATGAGGTTGAAAGTATCGACCTTCTGGAGCGGGAGGCCGCACGATTCGCACCTCACGTTATTCGACTTTATGGCCGCCTCCATCTCCTCCACGCTCATCCTGCTTACCCGGTCCATGGATGCGCGGTCCCCCTTCTTGGAGAAGAATTCCTCGAGCAGCTTGTCCGCCCTATGCGAATGGCCGCATTTCTGGCATGTCGAAATTGGATCCGTGAAATTCCCGAGGTGGCCGCTGGCCTCGAAAATTGCCTGAGGGCCGATTATCGCTCCCTCGATCTCCAGGTTGTTGAGCCTGTTTATGAAATGCTCCCTCCACAGCCTCTCGATCCTCTTCTTTATGTTGAGACCGACGGGGCCGTAATCATAAAAACCGGAAAGCTCGCCGTAAGCCTGGTATGATGGGATTATGACCCCCCGGCGCACCATAAGGTTCTTCAGGGAGTCCAGGTTTGATTTTTCCATTCATGCACCACTACGCCGCCAACGACCCGAGTCAGCAAAAAAGGAACGCCCTGGGCAGGAATCGAACCTGCGACCTACTGGTTAACAGCCAGTCGCTCTACCTATTGAGCTACCAGGGCATATTTATTTTGCCTCGCTTATCATCTTTAATATCAGCTCTTTTATCGCGTTGGGATCCGCCTGCTTGTTCGTCTTCGCCAGCACCTGGCCTATCATGAACTGCAATGCGCGCGCATTGCCCCCCTTGAACTCTTCGACCGCCTGGCGGTTGGAGGATATGATTGCCGAAACTATTTCCTCAAGGTTTATTTTGGGCGTTGACCTTATATTCCTTTCTGCCAACTCGGTCGGCGAAATTCCAGTGTCCACATATTCCTTTATGAGCTCCTTCGCATACCTTTCGGTGATCGTGCCGCTGTCTATCAGCCCGAGGAATTCGATAAAGGTGCCGGCCCTGACCTTTGACCCCTTTATCGCCGTCATGTTCCAGTTCAGGCTTTTCAGGAGATAATTTATTATCCAGTTCGCAGCATGGGGCGGATCCTTGTAGGCATATCTGGTGCAGCACTCCTCAAAGAAGTCGGCGAGGTTCTTGTCCGTATATACGAGCACCTTAGCCTGGTATTCGTCAAGCCCGTAGCTGCCGGAGATCCTCGCCACGCGCTGGTCGGGAAGCTCGGGCATGGCGTCGGCGACCTTTTTTATGGAGGCCTCAGAAAGGGTTATGCTGGGCAGGTCCGGGTCGAATATGTAGCCGTAGTCCGCCTCGGCCTCCTTCTTCCTCAGGCTCTTCGTCGTCCTAGTGGCCGCGTCGAAATGCCTCGTCTCCATGACGGCTTTCATGTTCATCCTTAGGAGCCCCCTCTGGCGGACTATCTCGTAGCCGAGCGCCTTCTCCACGTTCGCGAACCCTGTTATGTTCTTGACCTCCACCCTGTTGCCGCCCTCTATCGATACGTTGCTGTCCACCCTCAGCGAGGCTTCCCTCGAAGGGTCGTATATCCCTATATGCTCCAGCATGGAGGAGAGCTTCTCCAGAAATGCCCTTGCCTGCTGCGGGGTCTTGAAGTCCGGCTCTGTGACGATCTCCAGGAGGGGGGCGCCGGCCCTGTTGTAGTCTATCAGCACGTACTTCGAGTTGGTGATGTCTCCGCCGACATAGGAGAGCTTCGCCGGATCCTCCTCCATATGCACCCTGCGGATCCTGACCTTTAGGTCTCCGACCTCGACATAGCCCCCCAGCGCGAGGGGGATCTCGTACTGCGTCACCTGGAAGTTCTTCGCCATGTCGGGATAGAAATAGGATTTCCTGGAGAAATACATCCTCCTGGCTATGTTGCTGTTCAGCGCCGTGGCAACCATTATGCCATAGTCTATCGCCTTCCTGTTCACCACGGGCTTGGAGCCGGGGAAGCCGAGGCATATGGGGCAGGTGTTCTCGTTAGGGGCGCTCTCCCTCGAATCGGTGCTGTCGCTGCAGAAGAGCTTGCTCCTTGTCGCAAGCTGGCAGTGCACCTCGAGCCCTATCATCACTTCCATTCCAACCCCTCGGAAAAAGCTGCAACCCTGAAAAGAGAATCCTCGCCCATCTGGTCAGCGATAAAATGGATGCCCGCCGGAAGCCCGCCGATCCTGCCCGCGGGGAGCGATATCATGGGCATCCCGGCGAGGTTCGGGGCCACCGTGAGTATGTCCATCATGTAGCCCTGTATCGGAGTAAGCCCCCCTATCTCGGAGAACTTGGGGGGCAGCACGGGCATGGAGGGGGTGGCGATCACGTCGAACCTCTTGAACGCCCCCCTGAACTCGTTTATTATCTTGGAGCGCACCTTGAGCGCCTTCAGGTAGTATGCCTCCCGGAACCCGGCCATGCGCGCATATGTGCCTAGGACCACCCTCCTCTTCGCCTCGTCGCCGAACCCCTCGCTGCGCACCTTGGAGAAATACTCCTCGAAATTCCCGGAGAGCTCGCCATGCAGCCCGTACCTGAGGCCGCAGTACTTGGAGAGATTGGTCGATGCCTCCGACATCGCTATCAGGTAATAGGAGGGGATCGAATATTCAGTCAGTGGAAGGGATATCTCTTCGTAGGCAGCCCCCTCCCCTTCAAGCTCTTTTATCCTTTTCCATACGAGCGCGGATATCCTCTCGTCAACGCCCTCCCCGAAATACTCTTTCGGCACGCCTATCTTCATGCCGGCTATGCCCCCTTCGAGGGACTTCGTGAAGTCCTCCCTGCCGCCCCCATGGCTCGTCGAATCGAGCGGATCCTCCCCGGAAATGGCGGAGAGGACGAGCGCCACGTCGTAGACCTCCTTGCCCATCACCCCGATCTTGTCAAGGCTGTTGGCGTAGTCTATGAGCCCCCATCGCGAAACCCGCCCGTATGTGGGGGTGATGCCGACCGTGCCGGTGAATGCCGCTGGCGCGGTTATGCTGCCCCCAGTTGACTCCGCAATCGCCACATGGGGGAAGTCGGCCGCCGCGGAGACGCAGCCAGCCCCGCCGCTGCTCCCGCCGCAGCTCCTCTCGGGATCGGCCGGGTTCTTTGGGATGGAATAGGCGCAGTTTGTGGAGAAGGTGCCGAAGCCGAACTCGTCCATCGCAGTCTTCCCTATAAGGAATGCGCCTTCCGAGAGGGAGCGCGAGACCGCCGTCGCATCGAAAGGAGGGATGTAGTTATTGAGTATTTTCGAGCCTGCGGTTGTGCGCAGCCCCTTGGTGCAGAGGCAGTCCTTTACGGATATCGGGAGGCCGTAGAGCATGCCCTTCGAGGCGGGAGGGGCTGGGTTATCGTTTATCGTTATGAATGGGGTGTACTTTTCCTGGATGGCGCGCGTCCGCTCCATGACCTCTTCCATGAAGGCCTTGAGGTCGACCTCCCCGGACCTGGCCTTTTCTATATGTTCCTTTACGCTTGTCATAGAGGCGCCCTTGTTCATATTATCTTGGGCCCCTTGAAATATCCGTCCTCCCTGCTTTCGGAATTCGAAAATGGGTCCCACTCTGTCTTCTTCTCCTCGTCCTCCCTCCACCTGTTCTCCACTGGCAGGGGGTGGAAGGCAGGCTCCTCGCCGCCGACATCGACCTTGTCTATCTGGCGGAAGGCATCGAGTATGTCGCCAACCTCGCGGACGTATCGCGCCACCTCGTCGTCGCTCAGGTTGAGCTTCGCCGCCTTCGAGATGTGGCGGACGAGTTCCTCGTTGATCTTCCAGTAGTCTTCCATGAATATCACTGCCGATCAGGGCAGAATCCTCTCTTGATCCCTTGAGAACAGCACCGCCTCCTTGACGTTCTTCAGGCCGAGCATGAGCATGACGACCCGCTCTATCCCTATGGAGAAGCCGCCCATGGTAGGCGAGCCGTACTTGAAAAACTTGGTGAACCAGTCAAGGTTGGAAGGGTCCATCTTCTTCTCCTTTATCTGGGCCATCAGGACCTCGTACCTGTGCTCCCTCTGCCCCCCCGAGCTTATCTCCGTGCCCCTGTACACCAGGTCGACGCTCCTAGCCCATTCCGGATCCTTTTCATCCCTCATCACGTAGAAGGGCTTTGCGCCGAACGGAAACCTGTTGACGAAAAAGAAATCAGAGCCGTACTTCTCCTTGACGTGGTTTGCGAGTATCTGTTCAGACTCCTTGTCATAGTCCTCGCCATGCGCGATAACCTTGCCATGCTGCTCGAGTATGTCGTAAAGGCCCGGGAAGTCTATTACAGGGAACTTCGGTTTTGGAATGTCGATATTCGCGCCGAGGAGGGCGAGCTCCTGCCCGCAGGACTTCTTCACGAATTCAATCGCGCTTCTTATCATCTTCTCCTCCGCCCTCATCGTGTCCTTTTCGCTTTTTATATATGCGAGCTCCACCGCACAGGTCCTGTGCTCGGAAAGGTGCCTCGTCGTATGGCTTAGCTCCGCCCTCCAGCTCGGGCCGATCTCGAATACCTTGTCCAGGCCGCCGAGCACGGCAAGCTCCCTGTGCAGCTGCGGGTCCTGCCTGAGGAACGCCTCCTTCTCGTAGTACGCCACGGAAAAAAGCTCGGAGCCGCTCTCTGACGGGGCGCCCATAAGGCTCGGGGTAAAGACCGGCATGAACCCCCTCTTGGAGAGGTGCCTGAACATCCCTTCGATAAGGGCCGCCTCGACCTTGAAGACCGCCCTGCTCTTCGGGGTCCTGAGATCAAGCGAGCGCCAGTCCAGCCTCGTATCCAGTTCCGCAGGCGTCTTGCCGGACGGATCCAGGGGGAGGGGGACCTCGGACAAGGTAATTATCTTTATTTCCGATGGTATGAGCTCCTTGCCCGTGCGCACGCTCGGATTGTCCTGCTCAATGCCCCTGGCCACTATGCAGGACTGCCTTGTAAGCCTGTCTGAAACCGCTACGATCTCTGGAGAGGCAGTACCCTTCTTTATCGTGACCTGGACATACCCCTCGCTAGTGTTGAGCCTTATGAATTTTATTCCCCCGAGGTCGCGTATGTCATCCACGAACCCCCTAGCTTCCCTGAAACCCTCCTCCATACCATTCACGAACAATTTATCCTAGCGATTTCCGGCAGGAGGCCATTCAACAGGCAGGCCCCCACAACCCACAAAACACGTCGGGAAAAGCGGCTGCTTCGGCAAAAGCAGCCACCGGACCTCTCGCTTTCGCAAATCCGTTCAGAGCCGCCATCGAAAGCCCCTTGTTTCCCCCCTTATACGATTTTATTGACTTTTCGAGAAGCATATTGTAGAACTTTTTTGAAAGGGTAAGTTGCAAGCCTGTCCCAAACTGGCGTTTGGAATCGGGATAGAGCCTAAATTTATATGCTCTTGCGGCATCCATATTATTTGTATCGCCATTCATGTTTATATACCTTTATTCTGCGGTCAGCTCTCGCCTCCGTCCCGGAGGGCGTGGGATTTCCAGTTCACGTTGTTAAATTTCAACCGAAAGATATTTAAGTATAATTACAATTATAATAATTATGATTATACATAGGCCGTCAGAGGAAAAAGAGCTGAAAAGCGTTGGCAAGTGGACTATGATTTACGGAAGGCGAAAGACAGGAAAGAGTTTCCTTGTCCAAAATTCCATCCATTACGATGAATATTTTTTTGTTAACAGGGATAGAACGATCCTGTCGAAGGGAAAGGAGGGGCAGGTAGACTACAACGCGCTCATCGAAGTCATGAGAAGATCCCTAGAATCTGGGAAAACCGTTGTGGTGGACGAATTTCACAGGCTTGATAGCAAGTTCTTCGATTATCTCCACTCCATGGAGAAATCCGGCCGGCTGATCCTGCTCACATCCACCCTTTTCCTGGCAAAGAAGCTCTTGTCCGAAAAGTCGCCGTTGCTCGGCCTCTTCCACGAAAAGCAGATATACATAATAGATTTGAATGACTGCCTATCTGCATTGCGGCATCGCAATCTTGGCAAAAGGGAGTTGCTGGAAACTGCCATAATGCTGCGTGAACCGATTAATGTCGAATATTTTGATTCTAAAAAAAGCATTAGGGAAAGCGCTGTTGAAATGCTAAAAGGTTCGGTGAATGCGGTCCCGGCTCTTATGGGGGAGATATTCCTCGAGGAGGAAAGGGGCCTGTCAAAAATATATGAAAGCATTGTGAGAGCTGTTGCGAACGGGAAGGTTGTCTCGGGCGAAATATCCAGCTCCCTCTTTTCCAAAGGATTGATCCCTAAAGACAACCCCGGTACCTTACAGCCCTATTTGGCCACGTTGGTTGATATCGGGCTGCTCAAACGCATAGAAGTATACGGTAAGAACCGGTTCGCATATAAGGTGCCTTCGCCGTTGATGAGGCTGTTCTTTTATGCAGACGAAAAATACGGCATATCGCAAAGGAGGCTCAGCGAAGCGGAGTTGCTGCGGATTATGGCCGAACTGATCCCAAAGATTGTGGAAGACGGAGTGAGAGAATACTTAGCCTACAAGTTCGGGCTGGGCGAGGCGATTGCAGAATCGAAAGACTACGACATCGATGGTCTGTTGATGCGGTTCAAGAAACCTGAAATCGCGATAGAGGTTAAGTGGGGGCGCAACATAGGCATGGCTGAGATAAGGAAGGCCGAACATACCCTAGCCATGATAGGCACCAGGAAAAAGATATTGTTCGTTCCCGATAAGACTGGCCTATCATCAAAGACGCTGGAGATACTTGATCCCGGAGACCTTTGACTTGGACGGACTTTTCAATTTGACCCTTCGTGTTAGTAGGGGTCAGGGCGCTCTTAGACGACAAAAGAGCAGTAAGGAATTTGGACATAATAATGTGGCACCCTCCCGCCCGTAAATGGGGTGGACTTACCCCGCGATAAATGAGAGAACCCGTATTATTTATGCCGCCGTTTATGTTTGTTTGCTTTTGCTCTGCGGTCCGCTCTCGCCCCGTCTATGAAAGGCGTGGGGTTTCTTGGCAGCTTCGCTAATTTTTTATAGGCCATATTGGGGCTCTGGTAAAATACCTCCCAATTATCTTTTATTACAGAAGGATCGATATCCCACCATTTAAGTTTATTCAGTTTTTTAATCATGTTTTTGCCAAACCTGAATCTGATTAACTTGGCCGGAATGCCGGCATATATCCCGTAATCCTTCAACCTCTTCCCTCTTGTTACAAGGCTTTTTGCGCCTACAACCACACCATTCCCTATTTTCACCCCGCCCATTATGGTAACGTCTTCCCCTATCCACACATCATTCCCGATTTCAACCCCCCCCCGCCGAAAATATATTTTTCTGCAGGTTTCTTCTTATCGGTCATTTCAAAATAAAATGAAAAGGTAGATATCAATCCGGGATTGTGCCCTCCTGATGCGATTATGGATAAATTCTTCCCTATGCTCGTAAATTTTCCTATCGCTATAGTATATTTGCCTGACGATATGGCGATGGGAGAAGAACTATGGGTTCCGGCACCGATTTTTACATTGCCTTCGGGTTTTGAAAGAAACGCCACTCCCCCATCCCTATAGCTCGCCCTCAACAAGGATAAACGATATGCCATATTCCCTTTAAGGGTATACCAGAACCCATTATCCCGGATTTCCTTGAACGCCCCAGTGATAGATATGCCATCCCGATTGAAGATATTTCCACCCTCTAAACATTATTCCCGGCATACGGGCTTGCTAGGATCCCATGCAAAACTCTGCAACCTATTCCTTCCTTAGCAAGTTCTTGGTAGCCTTTTGCGCCTCGGGATCCTTTCTTTTCTTCAACGCCAGGGATGCCGCATAAAGGGTTCCTGCGATGAAGTCTACCTCTTTCGCATCCATGCATGCGCCTAAATGCCCATCCAAGAAAGTTTTAAAGTCCCTCTTGAATTTTTCGTTGGCGGTTAATGCCTTTTTAAACAGCATATGCCTTCACCTCTTTTTCATAACCTCTGACTTTATCTCGGTGAATACCTCCTCGAGATTGCCTATGCTTTTCCCTAGCACCTCTACCGCCTTCTTTTTCGATGTCTTTAGCACGAGCTTCGGCTTCCCTATCTCGGGGTGGTCCTTCGATACTCCCGCGAACTCGACGTCGGGGTTCTTCAACAGCTCCGACGCGATGAGGTCTGGCAGCGTGAGATCAGTGGTCTCAAATTCTATGACGAGTTCTTTTGGCTCATTCTTGGTAACCGATATCTTCATAATATCACATAGCTTATTCCATTTCACATTATATTCTATTAGACATTCAATTATATGGCAGCATCCGTATTTACCTATATGCCTTATCCATGAATGTTTTTACCTCTTCCGTTTTTCCATAAAGGCTGCTTATCTTCCTGCCCTCCTTGTGCTTGCACCTACCGCATTCCAAAACGTCGTCGTTCTTTCCGCGCACCAGGGGGAACGAGCATGTTTCGCACCTCGAAAATACCACCCCCTCCTCCTCCCCGTTTAAGGAGAGCTCGTAGGTGTCCTCGTCGTCCCTTACGATTCTGGCTATTATCAGGTCACCCATCCCGCACGGCTTGAACTCCATCCCTCTGCTATGTTGCTCCCTTGGCCCACCCCTCGCCATTACGAGCTTGCCATCCTTCAACGCTACGTAGTGCCTGGTGCCGGATTTCATGCCGTCTATATTGACGAATATGACCGAGGGCAAAGCCCCTACAACAGTCCCTATGACAACGGATCCCCTTCCCAGGCTTCTTATCTCGTTCATACCATTCTCTATCTTTACCTTCCCGCCGGACGCATTGACTAACCCGACTGCCGAGGCGTAAACCTCGCCGTTCTCGGTGAATGTATTTTCCGAGGGCGTAAACTCCTCCTCGACACCCAGTTTTTCCCCAGGAACCGTTATGCCTTGATTAGTCATAATTCCACAATTTTATAACATGTTTACTTTGTTGTGGGTCTACCGCATCGCCCAAAAATCCCGGACCCCTTACCGGCACAGGGACGATTCCGGAACAGCCGACCCCTATGGAAATCTGGAAGCATGAGCACGCCACACCTTCCATCCGCAAACGGCGCAGGCTTCCCCTGCGTCAAATGGAGAACCCATATTATTTGTATCGCCATTCATGTTTATATACCTTTATTCTGCGGTCCGCTCTCGCCCCGCCCCGTCCCGGAGGGCGTGGAGTTTCCAGCCCGCCTTGCTAAGGGTGTTGGTATACCCTCTTTACGGCCTCCCTCTCTGATATTCTGTCGAACCAGCGCTTGATGTTCGGGAAGGCGTTCAGATCCTGGCCGGAGGATGCATGCAGGGCTATCCAGGGGTAGCAGGCGATATCTGCTATCGAGTATTCTCCGGCAAGGAATTCCGCCGCCGAAAGACGCCTCTCAAGCACGGCATAGAGCCTTTCGACCTCTTTCTTGTACCGCTCGATGGCAAATGGCACTTTCTCCGGCGCGCGGGTGTTGAAGTAGTTCAGCTGCCCGGACATAGGGCCGAGCTCGCTTACCTGCCAGAAAAGCCATTCGAAAACCGGCCCCATTTCCCGGGACTTTGCCGGGAGGAAGCGCCTTTCCTTTTCAGCCATGTAAAGGAGAATCGCGCCCGATTCGAACAATGAGAGCGGCGCACCGCCGTCCGAAGGATGGTGGTCGACTATGGCAGGGATTTTGTTGTTTGGGGAGATTGCAAGAAACTCAGGGTTGAACTGTTCCCCTTTTTGAAGGTTGATGGGAATTATCTTATAAGGGACCCCTACCTCCTCCAATAGGAGCTTAACTTTGAGACCGTTCGGTGTCGCGGCATAATATAAATCTATCATAGAATCGTATAGATATGGGATATACGGATTTATAGGGGTATTTGGAAATATCGGTAACGAAAAGGTTTGGACAAAAGCCGCCAATCCGATTTTCGGTTAGTCACGACTGGATAGATTCCTTTTCCTATGTGTTTTTTTGACAACTACTTTTGCACCGGCCCAAAAAGGGTTATTCTTGGTCATGAAAAGTCCGATCCGGCATCTGACAGGGTACTATAATCGGAAGGATTCAGAGAGCGGTTTTCGATTGATAAAAGAATGCAAGGGAAGAGATATGGCAAAAGAAGACCGATAGGACCGATACGGCAATAAACTGCATCACGGCTCCGATAATTTATCCAGGACGGATCAACGTTTGACTTGGGTCCCAACCCCATGATCGAAAAAACACATATATATATACATTTTTAACGCAATCCATCTGTCGGATAACGGCAGGAGGGATAAGATGAGGAACTGGACACTGTATCTGTTGCTTGTTTTCTTGGCGATGACGGTCCTGATCCAGGACAGCTATGGCGTCACTATAGCGTTAATGCATGATGGTATTTTTGTTGGAAATTCGGTTACATATGGAAGTGACATTACAATATATGTAGATCCAACAAATACGGCAAATGCGACAGAACTATCAATAAACAACGTGGTGGTGGCAAACTCGTTATCTGCAGATTTACCTACTGTTTTTACTTTCAACGCTTTCGGGCCAATCCCATATCTTGGCGTTAACGCCATGGTAGCCGGCTCGCCTTACACTATCAACGGAATAGGCACGAATTCTATCCATCTGGTCGCCCTTGGGGACGTAGCCAACTCCATAGGCAATGTAATAACAAACTCCATAATAATCACACAGGCATCCCCGCCAATAACTTTTCCATCCCCCATACCTTCCATTCCTTCCTATGGCGAGTTTGTATACAACAGCATCGCTATTCCCCTCACGGCGAACATAGTGAGTTATAACAATCAGCTTACTGCAAATTTTTATGTAAACGGAACATTGATTAATTCGTTTATTACGCAAAACACCGTTGATGTAGCCGCCGCGGGAAACTATATTATGCTGGCAAACACATTGGGCAACAGCAATTATACGGCTAATAGCATAACCAAAACTATCGAAATAAACAAGTCCTCCTCGTCGGTAAACATCAATACGGCGGGCGGAAGATATCTCTATCTTACAGACTACGATACCAACAGCGTAATCGTTTGGTCGCTGGCCGCCAACCAAGTAACGGCAAATATTCCAGTGGGCGCCGGTCCTTTATCGATCGCGATTACTCCCGACGGGCAGTGGGCGTATGTTGCGGATTATCTTAGCAATACCATTTCTGTAATAAACACATCGAACAACGTTGTTGCGAATACGATCCAATTAACCACCTCTCCCACACGTGTTGCTATCGGGCCGAATGGAAGCCACCTGTATGTCGGAAGCGAATCGGGTTCAAGCATATACAATCGCATTACCTACATAACAACCATATACACCTCAAACAATCTTGTTGCAGATATATTAAATGCACCCATCAACGGCTACGATGAGCTCCCATTAGCTGCCATGAGTATGTCTAATGGCGGCAAATATCTTTATTTATCCTTCTATTATTCTGGCACCGGTTCGTATTTTGACATTATGAACACCATTGCAAATACTATTAGCGCTTCGTCCACCATCACACCTGGTGATAGTTTGGCAACAGCTCCCAATAACGATGTTTATTTTTCTTCCTATGGTGGTTACCTGACTTTTATTACACCAATATTTAACTATCTTGGTGTTGATTTCGGCGGAGGGCTTTATTGTCCGAAC
>JAKARM010000034.1 GCA_021822165.1 Microcaldota archaeon
ATCCCTCTTTTTTGCAATTCATAGTCAATATTTGTCGTTATGTCTGATCCCGGTATTTTTGCATTGCCGTGAATCTGCGCATTGCCATGTATTCGTGTATTGCCATAGACCAACGAATTGCCGTAGATTCTTGCATTATCATGGATCCATGCGTTGCCATAGGCCTGTATGTTTCCATAAGCCCGCGCATTATCAGATATTTTTGTGTTGCCATAGATTCTCGCACTGCCATACACCCGTGCATTGTCTGAAACCTGTGCGTTATCGTAGATTCTCGCATCGCCGTAGATCATTGTATTTCCTGAAACTTGTGTGTTGCCATAGATTCTCGCATTCCCATAGATTCTCGCCTTGCCTAAAATTAATGCATTGCCATATACTCTTGCATTTCCGTAAATCCTCGCCCTGCCAGAAACCTTGGCGTTTTCATAAACCCATGCGTTGCCGGAGCAGGATAAATTATTTTCCCTTTCTATATAACCTCCACGTTCCCCTTTCTTGATAAATGCAAAATTTTTCAGGGCCACTATTCTAAATAAAGATATTCCATTTGACATCTTTTTCTCTTTCCTTAACATTTTATATTTTTTATTTACCTCGTTCGTTTAACCGCCTTATTTTCTTTTCTAACCTTTACCTTTATTTTTCTTTCCAAGAATCTGTGCATATTGCATTAAATCTAGCATTATATCGTATCCCGGAAGTGGCTCTCCCCCAAACTTCTCTTTTATTAATTCTTTTAACTGCGGAGCACGGAAGGACATCCCTTTTCTTATTCCCTCTGCTGCCTCTGGACGCATTCCGTTGTTTTTTGCATGATCTCTATAACAATAAGAACACCTAAAATCGTATGTTTCTGCCGGGGATATTATAAGGTTGGGATGATTGTTCAAGAACGGTACATCGGTTGAGGGGTTCATTATATTCACTTCCCTATTTTAATACAGTTGATACATGCACCCTTTCCTGTATTTTTATGGTAATCTCTCCTATGATGCAACCTTATCGATGTCTATTCTACCAATCGTCATATTTCATCTATATTACGGATGACATTCAGCATACTCTCCCTTTTTATTTTAAACAATAAAATAAGCGTAGTCTTGAGGTATTATGCGAGGATTTTATATAGTTGGCTCCTTTGCCGAAGCAATTCACGCACACTTCATATTCTAGGTGATCTATCCGCAGGTTCCCCTACGGATACCTTGTTACGCCTTGACCCTCCTCACAGAACCATAACTCGAAAGCATCAGAGATACTACCTCGTTATGACCCTACTTGGGTGATCTGGCGGGCGGTGTGTGCAAGGAGCAGGGACAAATTCACCGCTCGATAGTGACAAGCGATTACTAGGGATTCCAGCTTCATGGGGGTGAGTTACAACCCCCAATCCGAACTTGGGTTGGTTTTAGGGGATTTGCTCTGCCTTTCGGCATTGCGTCTCATTGTGCCAACCTTTGTATGCCGCGTGTAGCCCAGAAGATTCAGAGCATACTGACGTACCGTTGCCCCCTCCTTCCTCCTCTTTAAACAGAGGCGGTCTTAACAGAGTGCTCGCCTTATCTCTAAGACGGTGGCAACTGTTAACGGAGGTCTCGCTCGTTTCCAGACGAATGAATGATACTCTCGGCGATTACGCTATGATCCGCGATAAATATTATAAACTGACGCGGATTGGAAAGGTATGATTTTCCACCCTTGTCCTGCGTATGGAATCCAAGATTCGATATCAACTGCATATTAGCGAGATCAAGCGCCTTCATATATATCCCCTTTTTATCGAATCCGCCGCAGCAATCAAAGATTCCTGCTATGTAATTCGAGGAGTAATCGTTCCTCCAGCGGAATATATTGGACCTTCTCTCAAGGACCCTTCCGAAATTCTTCCTGATTTTCGAATGGTAATAGAATACCTTCGTCCATCTTCCCTCCTCACTTATCGTTATCTTGTTGGGAGGTACCTTCAAGTCCTTCACAGATATGCTTATAAATTTCTCTATGAATTCCCCCTTGTTGGACGTTATACCTATTCTGTCCTCCTTGCTGTTGCAGCTGAATACGCCTATGACGTAACATACATTTGGATCAAGTTTCATCTTCCGTGTCATAGCATCACTCATCCGTATACCGGACTTAACCGAACAGTTCACACCACGAGCTGGCGGCCGCCATGCACTACCTCTCGGCTCGTCTAGTAAGATCTTTAGTCTGACCTTCATCCTGCCGTCGCTTCTGGTAATATTTCCGACGTTAGATTCAATTAAACCGCAGCATCCACCCCTTGTGTGCTCCCCCGCCAATTGCTTTAAGTTTCAACCTTGCGGCCGTACTCCCCAGGCGGCAGACTTAACGCTTACGCTACGGTACTGCAAACATTCGAGATGTTTGCAACACCAGAGTCTGCATCATTTACTGCTAGGGCTACTCGGGTATCTAATCCGATTCGTTCTCCTAGCCTTCGCCCCTCACTGTCGGATACGTTCTAGTCAGGCGCCTTCGCCACCGTTGGTCCTTATAGGATTACAGGATTTAACCCCTCCCCCATAAGTACCCCTGACCCCACCCGTTCCCAAGCCGATGGGTATCCCACGCACGCATTGATGTTGAGCACCAATATTTCACGTGAGACGGCATCGGCCAGCTACGGGCTCTTTAAGCCCAATAATCGTGGACACCACTTGTGCTGCCGGTATTACCGTGGCGGCTGCCACCGGTCTTGCCCAGCACTTATTCGCCAAGCTTACTATACTTGGCAAAAGGTTAACCGAAGTCAACCACTCAGATTTCCCCCATCACGCTTACGCGCATTGTGGAGTTTGCGCGCCTGCTGCACGCCGTAGCGCTAGGGCCCTTGTCTCAGTGCCCTTCTCGGGGCTCATGCTCTCACATCCCCTACGGGTAATAGGTATGGTGGGCCGTTACCCCGCCATCTGCCTGATCCGACGCGGTCTCATCGCAAAGCGGTTACGCTGCAATTTGCGCACCTTTGGATTTGGGTTCGTTCCAGAATCCCAAACCTATGTGGAATTAGCCTCAGTTTCCCAAGGGTATTCCCCTCTTTGCGGTAGATTAACCACGCGTTACTGAGCCGTACGCCGCCCGACGAAGCCGTCGGGCTGACTTGCATGGCTGTCGAAATCTGATAGCAGTGCCCTCCAGCAGCATCGACTGGAGTCGTCGCAAATTTCACTTTCAATTGGCCTTCTATACTTTCCTCTTTGCATTCCTCAAGACTACATCCAATTCCGAGCGGGAATTTTCACACTATGAAAAACAAAATCGCAGCACAAAAAGTCAAGCGAACAGATAAAGAAAACAGATATTAATTCCCCGCAAACCTATTTATACCTTGCTTTCTCCCCCTTTTAGCAAGGTGAGCGGGAAACTCCGACCCAGTTATTCTATTTTTTGAGGGTCCTCTGCCCTGCCCTGAGCTTCCTAATGATGAAATAGAAGGCAATTGAAAGGGCGGCGACAGCAACGATATATTCGGCGATAGGCAATCCTTTCTGCGGCGGGTGTGTAGTTACAACATTGGCGGGAACAACAGGAACATTGGATGGAAGCGCATTGGAAGGGGGCGCGGTAGCAGTGGCATTCGCAGTGGATACGACCGCAGGAGGAAGATACTGCATTATCGAAAAGATGGAGTTCTTAGGCACCTGGAAGGAGAGGGTGCATGTTTTTGCGTCAATGGTGAAGTTTTGGACTTCCTCCCAGACGCCTGCAGCCAGGATAAACGGCTTTATGCC
>JAKARM010000013.1 GCA_021822165.1 Microcaldota archaeon
TCGCAACCGCGGCAAAACTTAATTCCCTTGGGGTGAAGGATTTCCTTGATCCCGAGCTTTCCGATCCTGCTACCTTCCTCATCGGCAGGTCCGGCAAGCTGTTCAGGCCGGCCATCCTTTTCATGGGCGCCCTCGCGATCAAGGCGAACCCGCTGGGCTATATCGACCTCGCCGTCGCGGTCGAGCTGCTCCATAATTCCTCCCTGATGCACGATGACGTGATAGACGGGGACGACACTAGGCGCGGCGGGATCGCAGTGCATAAAAAATACGGCAGGCATGCGGCGATAATAGCTGGAGACGCCCTCATATCCAAGGCGGTCCAGCAGGCATGCCTCTATGGGGCTCCGGTCGTCGAGTATGTCTCGAGGATCTCGATGGAGATGTGCGACGGGGAGATGATCGACTACGATTGCCAAAAGAGCCGTACCGTTCCCGGCATGGCGAAATACCTCAGGATTATAGGGCTGAAGAGCGCTTCGCTGATAGGCGCGTCCGCCGCCGCCCCGGCCGTGTACAAAGGGCTGGCAATCTCGAAGGAGCTGGAGAGCTTCGGCAGGGACGTAGGCATGGCGTTCCAGATAAGGGACGACGTGATAGACTGGCTCGGCCTTGAGATAAGGGATTCCCTCCCTTCCTCTGCTGATAGCGCAGCGTTTCGGCCGAACGTGATAAGCTCCCTTTCCTCCGATGCCGATATCGGGCCAGAAAAGGCGCTTGCCGAAGCGGTGAAGCTCAACAACTCCTATGTCGACA
The DNA here is from genome assembly GCA_021822165.1 of Microcaldota archaeon. Classification (GTDB taxonomy): domain Archaea; phylum Micrarchaeota; class Micrarchaeia; order Micrarchaeales; family Micrarchaeaceae; genus JAKARM01. The sequence continues at coordinate 757 of JAKARM010000013.1, forward strand.
GGGCTGTATCATGCGCCAACGGGATAGGCGCCGTGGAACTTGCACCATACGCAGAGATCGTAAGGCTTAAGATGGATGATGTAACCAGGAGGCAGTAGTCCACCGCGCCATGAACGTGCCGTTGTTATAACGGGAGTATGAATAGCATCATGTTCCCCGCCAGTAGCGCGATGGCGACCCCGAGGAATATCGGAAGGGCGAGGGGCACCGCATTCCTGTACACCGGGACCTTGATGCGCCCTCCCTTGTCTTTCATCTCGTCAAGCATCGGTTTCGTCACGAGCCTGTCGAACCCTTTTACCTTTTTCTTGATCCTGGATATCTCCCCTGTTTCCATCAGGTTAAATGCTATCATGTCCCCCTCCTCCATCTCTTTCCATCCTATGTATTCGACCATGGATTCTGTTATTGGCTCCTCGAAGAGCACGGTCAGGATGGAACCTACAAGCACTAGAAGCACGATCCCCATGCCTGCCGCTCCGGCCCTTATATAAAAGAGGAAAATCAGGAAGACGGTGTATGCGGAGAAGATACCTATCGCCTTGACCAGCTCCTCCGTTTTGATGTAGCTTCTCAAGGGGCGCTTTGCCATCCTGTGCGCTCTTGGTATGTAATAAACAGGCATCATTACCAGGGTCAATATCCCGGTATTGATAAGCACGGAGAAGAGAAACGGCAGCCCGAACTGGCTTATCCTGTACATGATCGGCACCGGTTGTATCGGCAGGATGAGGGAGATTGCTGCGAGCTCGATGACGTCTGCGGCCCCGAGCTGCCCTATCCTGAATACCATGTACCCCGCTATGAGAACGATCGCAGCGATCGCGAAGCTGGTGATCACGAGTGCGCTGTTAAGGTAGAGCAGCGTCAGCACGGCCCCGTATGCGAGAGAGGCATATGCGAATATGCTGGGCACGTTCCTCTTGTTGAATACGTCGAAAAACATATATGCGGCTGCGATAGCCACGAGGCTGGCAATCCTTATAAGCACTAGTTCCATTGGAAATACCTGCAGGAGTTATGGCATATTTCCGGATCCTACATCTATAAAGATTTCCCTATCGGGAAGGGATTCGTACCGTCGGGGCTGGCGCCAATGCGCCCCCGCAGTGGCGAAAACGGCGCAGGAAGCCAATCCAAGATGTTGCCCTTCAACATATTTTTATACCTTCACAGCATTAATTCATTATCCTTATGCCTTTAACTTCCGGTGTGTTTCGGGGTTAAAGTTTATTGGTTGTCTTTATGCTGGATTATGCGGGGATCGAGAGGAAATGGCAGGGTGAATGGGAGAAGAAAAAGATCTTCGAGGGCGAGCCGAACGACAAGGAGAGCCTTTTGGTTACCGCTGCGATCCCGTACGTAAACATGCCCCAGCACATAGGCCACCTCAGGACATACGCGACGGCCGATTTCTTTTCCAGGTACATGCGCATGCGCGGATTCAATGTGCTATATCCTATCGGGTTCCATATGACTGGAACCCCCATACTCGCGATAGCCAAGAGGGTTTCTGCAGGGGACAAGGATCTTATCGAAGAGCTGCACCTATTCGGGATATCCGACGACGACATAGCGAAGATGACGGACCCGCTTTTCATCGCCAACTATTTCGCGCTGCTGATGGAGCGGGGGATGAGGAAGGCGGGATACAGCATAGATTGGAGGAGGAAGTTCACCACGATAGACCCCTCGTTCAGCAGGCTGGTCGAGTGGCAGTTCATGATGCTCGAGGAGAAGGGGCTGCTGACCAAGGGGAGCCACCCTGTCGGCTGGTGCACCAACGAGAACAACGCTGTCGGGCAGCATGATACCAAACACGACACGCAGCCCGAGATAGAGGCGCTCACCGCCGTAAAGTTCAAGGAGGAGGGGGGAGAGGCTTACTTCGCCTGCGCCACCTACCGGCCGGAAACCATATACGGAGTGACGAATATCTTCATCGGGGATAATGTTGAGTACGTCAGGGCGAAGATAAACGGCGAAGAATATTATCTCTCAAAAGATTCCGTGTCCCAGCTCGGCGGCCAGCTCGCCATAGAGGTGCAGGGCGGCGTAGCCGCATCCGAACTTCTCGCCAAAAACGCGATCAATCCAATAAACGGGGACGTGATCCCGATCCTCCCTGGATTTTTCGTCAAGGGCGATGTAGGCACCGGCATCGTGATGAGCGTCCCCTCCCATGCGCCTTTCGACTATGCCGCGCTGGAACGGCTGAAATCCTCCGGCTATCCCATGCCAAGGATGGAGTACAGGAAGATCCTCGAGATAGAGCCGATCAACGGCGTATCGCTGGGAAGATCGATAAGCGGTGCGAATGGCAAAAAGAGGGCGGCGGAACACCCCGAGATACCTGCGCTCGCATATATGGAGCTTCTGGGCACGGACCAGAACTCTGACGAGATGCTGGAGATGGCGACCAAGCAGGTCTATAGGGAGGAGGCGAGATGGGGCAAGATGACCGTCGGCAATTATGTGGGCATGGGCGAACAGGAAGCGAGGGAGAGGATAAAATCCGATCTGGTAAGGGACGGCATGGCTTTCGGGATATTCGTAATAGCGAACTCCGAGCCCGTGTTCTGCAGGTGTTCCACGAGGGTCATAGTTAAGATGGTCGAAAACCAGTGGTTCATCAATTACGGGGACAAGGAGTGGAAGGCGAAGGTACGGGAGAACTTCAGCGAGCTGCGCGTATTCCCCGAGAAGACGAGGAATGCCTTTGATGCGACGATAGGTTGGATAGCGGAGCGGGCAGCCGAACGTGAGCAGGGGCTCGGCACCAAGTTCCCCTTCAATCCCAGCCATATAATAGAATCCCTCTCGGATTCCACGATCTATATGCTCTATTACACTTTTCTCCCAGTGCTGAACAGGTACGGGGTGAAGCCGGAACAGCTGACCAAGGAATTCTTCAATTTCATCCTGCTCGGTGAGGGCGACATGCCTGCACTCTCGAAGTCCACAGCCATCGAGGAGGATGCGCTCAAAAAGTGCAAGGAATCTGTGGATTATTGGTACAAGAACACCTCCCGCCATTCCGGTCCAGACCTCATCTACAACCATCTCACCATGTACCTCTTCAACCATGTCGCCCTCCTGCCTAAGAAGTTCTGGCCGAAGCAGGTGGTAGTCAACGGGTTCGTCAACTATGAGGGAAAGAAGATGAGCAAGAGCATGGGCAATGTGGTTCCGCTGATACAGGGCATCGAGAAGTTCGGTGCGGATCCGCTCCGGTTCATAGAGGTGGTTACTGCAGACCTCGATACGGACATCGATTTCAGCACCGAGACGATAAACGGGATATATTCAAGGAACGACTACCTGTACGGGCTTGTGATGTCGCTCGATTCCCGCCAGAGCGGCGGGCTGAACAGCATAGACTACTGGCTCTATTCCGTGCTCCACCGGAAGATAAAGGAGGTCACCAAGGAGATGCAGGGGCTCAGCCTCAAGTCCGCATACACCAAGGTCTATTACGATTCGGTAAACGAGATAAAATGGTATCTGGAGCGGGGCGGGTCCAACCAGCTGGTGATGAGGGAGTTCTTCGAGGCGGTAGTGCTAATGCTCGCGCCAGCGATGCCCCATTTCGCCGAGGAGCTCTGGCACCTGCTGGGCAAGAGGGAATTGGTCGCGTCCGCCTCCTGGCCTGTTCCTAACGAAGAAATGATAAGCCCCGTCTACGAGGCGATGGAGGAGATGCTGAAGGGCATTTCCGAGGACATAATGCACGTCATGGGGCTGACCTCCAACATGGATCAGAACAGGGGTAAAAGGGTTGCAGCGATAAAATTGATAATCGCAGAGGATTGGAAGACCCAGGCCTACAACCTTTTTGCCGACAGGGGCGACATCGCCTCCGTCATCGATGCGATGGGGGGGAAGCACGACAAGGAAGCGCTCTCAAAGTTCCTCGCCCCGCTCGCGAAGAAAGGGCATCTTGCCAGGATACCGGAGGCGAGCGGCATGGACGTCTTCAGGACGCTTACGGAGGCGGCCCCCTATCTCGAGAAGAAGTTCCCCTCTGGAATCTCTGTCGAGCTCGAGGGGAAGTCCTCATCCGCAAGGGCGAGCAGGGCGATGCCCTGGAGGCCAAGCATAGAGGTCGTCTGGATGTGAATGGCGGATGGTGGTACGATGGCGCGCGGACTCATGGACAGATACGACCTTTTCGTGTTCGACTGGGACGGGACGCTCTCCAGCATGAAGGCTTTGTTGCGCGCGAAGGAGTTCCTGAAGTTCAAGGTGTGGATACGGGCCCTCAGCCTTCTCGGGATGAAGCCGGCTCCGCCTAAAAGGTGGCCGAAAGGCGCAAAGGCTGCCAACCTGCTCGAGCTTAGGGAGCACGAGCTGAAGAACAACTTCCTTTCGATGTGGATGGACCTCTTCCTTCTCGTCAACAGGACGAGGCTCCATAACGGCGCCATAACCACGCTGAAGGCGCTCAGCAGGAACAACAAGAAGGTGGCGATATTCACCAACGCTGCCGGATACAGGATAATGAAGGAGGTTAGGGCCTCGCGGCTGGACGGGTATCTTGACATGGTCGTAAGCACCAGGGACATACGGGCGTTCAAGCCGGACCCGAGCGGGCTCAATACGATAATCAAGGAGCTCGGTGTGAAGAAGGGCAGGGTGCTCTATCTGGGCGACATGGTCGACGATGTCCTGTCCGCAAGGTACGCCGGCATCGATTCCTGCGCGATCGCAGACGGTTTTGACGACTATAAAACATTGGAGGCGAGCAGTCCGACCTATCTCGTGAAGAGCATAAGGGAGCTCTATTCTGCGCTTTAGGGCTGGTATTGACTACAACCTAACAACCAAAAGTAATTAATAAGCTTGATGAGAGAGTTCCGCCGTGGTTAAATGATAACAGGCTTTACCATCAAGAACGTAGAAGGAAAGATAGAATCAGCAGAGTCCCTAAGCAGGCAGAGGTTTCCAAGGTTGAACGTCAACATAGAGAAGGTTGATACAGACCATGACAAGATAAACGTCGGTTTTTCCTTTGTCGCAGACTATTTCGACGGGGATGAGAAGAGCTCGAAGAGCATCGGGAGCATAAAGCTCTCAGGCGACGTCGAGCTCAAGGAGCCGAAGGAGGCTGTCGATACTACTATCAAGAGGTGGAACGAGAACAAATCCCTCCCGAATAATATCGCGGAGGAGCTCGTGAACGGCCTTAATTTCAGGTGCAGCGCGACAGGCACCCTGGTCGCATACTCTCTCGGTCTGATACCTCCCCTCGTGATAAGCACTACGAAGATAGAGGAGAAGAAGTAGCTGTAGTTTTCCCTGCGGAACATGTTCCCGCAGGGTCCCATTTCCTTTCCTGGTCCTTTTTGCTTGCCGCATCCGGGCTGTACCGGCCCCTGATGCCTGGCGCGGGCTTCATCATGCCATCGAAATGCTGTATCCCGCAAAGGATTCGTTTTGCCTGTTCTCGGTTCGGCGAGAACCGGCTCATTTTGCTCGATTATCCTGCCGCTTTCTTGCACCCGAAGACGAGGTAACCGGTATGCCATACCCCCTTTGTCGAAGGCCGGCTCCCTTCCTTCCTGACCAGCATGTCGCGCACTATCGCTTCCAGCACGACTATGTCGGAGAAACCGTACCTTTCCATCTTCGCGACGAATTTCTTGACCTGCTCGACGTGAGGCAGGTAGCCGAATATCTGCCCGCCCTCCCTGAGCGCCCTGTACGCCTTGCCTACCGCCCTGTCCGAGTTCGGCAGGTCCAGCGTCACAAGGTCTACATCCTTTTCATAGATTTTCTTCGTCACGTCGCCCTTCCTCAATATGAGATTCTCCAGCCCCTCGGCCTTCCTGTTCTTCTCCACTATCTTCAGGAAATCCTCCCTTGTGTCGTATGTGGTGACCTCCTTGCATACCCTCGCCAGGGAGACCGCCAGCCATCCGCTTCCAGCCCCGGCGTCGACGCACCTGCTCTCCCTTCCCACGCCGGTATAAGCAAGGACGATTCCTATGTCCTTCGGCAGTATCACCTGCGGTCCCCTCTTCAGCCTTCTGTATGCCCCTGGTATGAACATTATTCTCCCTTCTTAGCGGCTTTTCTTTTCGCCGGTTTTTTTTCCGCCCTGGCTGCGGTATCCGCAGTATCTGCCTTCTTCCCTGCCCTCTTTTTAGCTCCGCCTTCCTTCTTTTCCGCTGCTGCCTCTGGGGCGGCGCCCTTCGCGGGTTCCTCGGCAGCAATCGCTGTGGCCGCCGCCTTCGCCTTCCATGGCGCCCTCGCTATGTTCTCCTTGCATGATGGGTCTAGGTCGGATTCGAACTCCCTCCCCCTCCCAAGGATTATCCTTATTATCGGGGCTTTGCAAACCTCGCAGGACCTCCCTGTTACCGCTATCTTCGCCTTCTGCGGCAGCGGATAGGTCGCCGTGCAGTTTGGATAGTTGGAGCATCCGGCGAATCTCTTCCCTATCTTAGAGAACCTTATGACGAGGTCGCCCCCGTCCCTGGGGCATTTGCCGAGGACGCTCATGCTCCTTATGCTCTGCTGCATCGATTCAGCTATCTGCAGCCTGTGATCGTCGAACATCTTCAGGGCCTCCAGCAGCATTTTCTTCCCTTCCTCTACCACCTCCCCCTCGCTCTTCTTCCCTTTCGATATCTCTCCCATCTCCTCCTCGAGCTTCCTTGTCGTGCCCTCGTCCACTATCATCTCGCAGTTCTTAGCCAGCGCTTCGTAGACGCTCATCCCGAACTTGGTGACCTTTATGCTCGGCCCTTCGACGTACGTCCTCTTGAATAGGGTGTCGACTATCGCCGCTCTCGTGGCCTTGGTGCCGAGATCCCTCCTTTCCAGTTCCGCGATTATTCCAGCCTTGCTGTATCTCTTCGGCGGCTGCGTCTTCGACTCCTTCATCTCCACCGACGTGACATCCGCTCCTTTTCCTTCCTCGAACTCCGGCAGCAGGGCCTCGTCTATCCTGGCATGGGTGTAGAAGTCCAGCCACCCCCTTGTAAGCATCCTCTTGCCCTGCGCGGAATACCTCTCACCCCCTATCCTCGCGGAGATCTTGACCTTTGCGAACTCGGCATCTGCGGCGAAGCATGATAGGAACCTTCTCGCTATTATGTCGTAAACCTTCCCTTCGAGGTCATTCATTCCCTTGGGCTCCACCCCTGTCGGGAATATCGAGGGGTGCGCCTCGTCGTTCTTCGCCCCCTCGTTCGGCTTGAACCTCTTTTCCTTGACAAGCAGTCCGGCGAGCTCCCTGTATCCGGGTATCCCGGCCATGCTCTTTATGATGCCCTCCAGCCCGAGCGATGCAGGCAGCTTCTGCGAGGATGTCCTAGGGTACGATATATACGACCTTTCGTATAGGGACTGGGCTACGGATAGCGTCATGGTCGGGTCGAGCCTCAGCGCCCTGCTCGCCTCCAGCTGCAGGGTCGTGAGGTCGAAGGGGGGAGGGGGCCTTACGCTTTCGTTGGTCTTATCCACTTTGTCTATCGAAGCGCTCTTTTTTCCGCTGCTTTCCGACAGCGCCCTATCCGCCACCTCCCTCTCGAATATGTCCCCTCTCGAGTTCGTCATCTCTACCCCTCCGACTACGGCTATCACCCTCCAAAACGGCCTCGAGACGAACTTCCCTATCTCCTTCTCCTTGTTTGCGAGTATCGCCAGCGCCGGCCCCTGCACGCGGCCTATGCTAAGGCTTTCCTTCCCCCTTCTGTTCAGCGCCCCGCTCAGCGCCCTGCTGAGGTTTATGCCCCAGAGCCAGTCGATTATGTGCCTTGTCTCGCCTGCATAGAAGTTGTTCATGTCGAGCTTCGTGAGGCTCTTATACGCCTCCTGTAGGTCCTTCGACGTGGTGGTGGAGAACTTCATCCTCTTCGACCCCTCCTCCGGCTTGCCCTTCTTCATGAATTTTATTATGTTGGTGCCTATCACCGTCCCTTCTATGTCGTAGTCGCATGCATTTATGAAAGTCTCGCACTTTCCTGCCACCTCCTTGAGCGTGTCGAAATAGTCCTTCGTGAACAGCGCCGTCTTGCTCACCTTGTACGAGGGCGCCCATTCGACATCGAGCACAGGGTAGCCGCGCTGGTTCCCTACCTGGTGCACCGTGAATATGTGCCCCACAGCAGCCGCGACGTATATCGTCTCCTTTCCATTTTTCATCTCGTAGTACGAGGCCTTCCCCGCTCCCTGCCTTTTCTCAGGGGCTCCGCTCCCGAGCGAGGAGGCTATCCTGAGCGCGACGCTTGGCTTTTCCGCTATGATAAGTATATTCATCCCTCAGCACCGTTCGCAGGGATCCTATCCCTTCCTCTTCCCTCTCGCCCTCCTTCCTTTCGCCTTCGGAATCGCCTTTCCGGCCTCCCCATATCTTCCAGTCGCTATGAAATAGACATTGGCAAAACCTATCAGGGCATCGGCGGCTACGACATCCCAGAAGATACCGCCCTGCCCGTAATGCATAAATAATGCGACCGCAAAAATGGTAAGCACAACAACGATTCCGGAAGCGCTGAATTCGATAATTCGCATGTTTATAGGACCACCGTGGTTATCTTGGATACTTACATAATTATATTATTAACCCTCCTCTCGGCGTTGATAGCCTCCTTCGCCCAGATTGCGTTCAAGCGCTTTCTTCCGCGCAGGATAGCTTCCGTGAGGGCGTTGTTGGGCTCCCTCGCGAATGCCGGGATAATATCAGGGATATTCGCCTATATCGTGAGTCTCGGCATCTATCTATACGCCCTTTCCGGGGCCGCCCTTTCGGTGGTGTATCCGGTTTTCGCAAGCAGCTTCATATTCACAGCCCTATTGTCAAGGTTCGTCCTAAAGGAGAAAGCCCCGGCGATAAGGTATTTCGGCATACTCATCATATTTCTCGGCATATCGATAATAGCCCTTTCTGCGTGATGGTGCATGAACATGGGAGAAAAAAGCAAGAATATTGGGATAATAATCGCCTCGGCCATGATGGGCGCGACAGGGCAGCTTCTTTTCAAGCTCTCCTTTTCGGGAGGCTTCCTGCTTTTTGTTTCTGCAGGCATATTCTTCTATGGCACTGCCACGCTGCTCTATTTCTATGTCTTGAGCAGGACGCACCTCAGCTGGGCATACGGGATGGGCGGGCTGAGCTATCTCTTCTCCGTCTTCCTGGCGGCGAGGTTCCTCTCGGAGAGCATACCTCCTGCCAGGTGGGCTGGCGTGCTCCTCATAACAGCAGGGATAATGATGGTGGGAAGTACCTGAACCGGCAGCGCCAAGGTATAAGTATCATAAACATGAAAATGGTTCCTGTGGTAGTATGAATACAAAAGCGATGAAGGGTGCAACCCGGACATCTAACGCAAGGAATGATTGCTGGCCATCGTTTCCGAGCAGGGAACGCAAGAGCAAGCCACGCCAGAGGGAGCCGCACATCAGGTATCTTCCTTCCATGAAGGACTCGAAGTTGTTGCGCAAGTAAACCCGCACCAGTTTTGCAGGAACAGGATAAAAAAGCGGACAGCCATCCCCTTTCTTTTTTTACGGTAATGGCCATCTCCCTGTTGCCTTATGCCGTTTGATGCAAGGTTGCACATGCAATGGCGGGCAGCAATCAGTATAAATATCAGGAAAGACCATTCCTTTCTGTTAAAACTTGGCCTCGGTGGTTGCGACTGCATGATATGCCGTTCCGTAACGTCATCCCGCAATCCGCGGAGGCCGATTGTTAGCTGGGTAATATCATGGCAATAACCAAATCTACTATGGAAAAGGAAACAGAGCAGCAGCGCAAACATATGGACGATTTCGAAATTATGCTACGTACAGAGAAGGAATCCTCCTTCTCGAGGAAGGTCGGCATCGTGGAGGCCTTCTGCGGAGATATAAGGTCGTCAGTCCATGATTTTTATTCCCGGGAGACGGATAGCAAGCAAAACGTCAACGCCTTCAAGTCGTCCGTAAAGGAAAGGATGTATGCTTTCGACGAACAGGTTTGGGAGGAAGTAGTTCTCACCCGCGGCGAATTGGACAGGAACAAAAGGCTTCTGTCAAGGACGAAGCGCACCTCGTCGAGGATGGGCGGCATCCTTTTTGACCTCCTTCTGCTGGACAAGAATGCGGAAAACCTTGACGAGGTACCGGTCATGAAGATAATACATAACCATCTAGACAATGCAGCAAATAGCTATTCCCTATCCAAGCTGATGCTGGACGTGGTCGTCTCTGCGAAGCTGTCAGGTCATATTTCCCAAATGCAATCTTATATGGATGAATGGATAAAGAACGTAAAGAGGGTCACTCTCTGGAGCAAGAACCTCGTGTATGTCGCGATAAAAGAGAACAAGGAATCGGGGCATACGACTGCGGATCTCGCCCGCCTCCACATGCTGTCCAGATATCCCAGCATCCTGAGGAAAGACAGCTCGGATAAAAACAAGTAATGGGATATCCGGCATTCGGATTTTTTATTTTTGTGGTCGTAAAACCAATACCATCTAGGCATGGGAGTATATCCATTCCATGATGGACGTAATTCCCATACCTGCCTTTCTTCTTGTGCAAAGCCGTAATCATCTGCAGAGGCAACAAAACCAGGATGGCGGGACCGATTGCCGGAACGAAGGTATGCGGCCTCATGCCTTCCTGTTTGCATGCTGTTTTGTGATAATGATATCCTTGAATCGATTATACATGTTATCCAGGGTGTATGCCTGTATCGACCTATTGCCCTTTCTGGCGAGTTTGACTCGTAACTTATTGTCCGTTACAAGCTTCAAAATCCCATCCTTTATCGCTTCAGGATCCTTTACTGGGACAATCAATCCATTGACGTTATGTTCGACAAATTCCCTCGGCCCTCCGCAATCTGTTGCAACCACAGCCGCTCCGCAGGCCATCGCCTCTGCCGTCGGTATCGAAAATCCCTCGATTTCGCTCGGCAAGACAAATATTGCGGCTTTGTTATACAGCTGCAATAATTCATGCCCCGTCGGCAAATACTGGTATTTTATTGACCTCGGGATTTCATCCACAGGCATATCTCCAAAACCGTAGATCTCCAGATCTGGTTGTTCCTTTAATGCCAGCTTAATTGCCGCCAAGGCGTTCTGAGCATCTTTATTTTTCCTGTTTATTAATGGCACCAAAATCGTCTTTGGACTCCTATCCTCTATCGCTTCGATTATATGGTAGGAGCCGAGATCGACATAGCAGGGCATGAATTTCGGGCGGTACTTTTTAAACCTCGCTTCTTCCACCTTGTTTATAACTATCTTCTGTAACGGGTAGCTGTATGTCCTATTAATGTCTTTAATATATGCGGGATTATCCTCGGAATGGAATATTATGTAATACCCTTTTGCATTCCTATTCATTTTAAGGTACTTATCAGCATAAATTGCCGTTAAATATCCTCCCGCAGCGATAATTATATCGAAATTTTCACCATCGATCGTCCTTGAATCGACAAACCTTACCCTTACGTCTTTTAAAATTGAGTAATCGTAGTCTATATTGCCGATTTTTTTTATCAGCCAGAGAAACGATTTGTAAAAATAATTATTTCGGAAGACCAGCCTGCCCGCCATTAATTTTATCTCGTTTATTGTAGGAATTTTGCTCTCTCTCTCTCTCTTGTATATTCATCAATGTTTTTCAGAGACAAGATAGAGACATCGAACCCGTCTTCCGAGAGCTTGTACGCAAGCTTGAATATAACGTCAACGCCCCCTCCAGGATATCCGGTCGGCATGCCTGCAACAACAAAGGAGATCTTAGAAGCCATCACATCAGCATAATGTCACATGCGCCCTCTTCAAAAGGCTGGCTTTCACCCGATCTCGAGCTTCCTTACCTCTACCCTGTTCATGGGCATTATGTCGCGCAGCGTGTTGTTGAGCTCCCTCTGGAGCTTGCCCTCTATTATCTCGCGCATAGCCGTGCTGTATTCCTTCTCCTTGAAGAAGGCGACGGTGAACTCCTCCATCTTCTTCCTGATCCCCCTTGTCTTGGTGTTCGCCGCCCTCATGCTCGTTATCGCTATCAGCTTGACCCTCATCTGGGTGTTGTCCCTGGTCGTCACCGGCACCACAGCGCCCGCTATGCTCCTCCCTCTCCTGGCAAGGGACTTTATGTAGCTTTGCAGCAGCGCGACTTCGGCGATATCCGTGACTGCGTTGTTCCCCTTCACGCCCTTTACCACCAGCGTAAGGTTGGTAAACGAGTGCGTCGGGTCTCCTGTAAGCTGGTTGAGCGCGACCTTTATCTTTCTCCCGATTATGGATTTCTCGTCATTCGCGGGGATCTCGCATATGACCTTGTCCTCGAACATGCCAGGGGTCCTAACGCTGAACCACTTCTTCTGCTTCCACTTCTCCATGCCTTTTTGTGATGCCATTCAATCATGCCTTGCCTCTTATGAGAAGTTCCGCCTTCTCCGGATCGTACTTCCACTTCTTCGGCAGTACCCCCTCCCTAACGTAATACTTGGTGAGCCTGAATATCTTCGACTCTATCCTCTTCAGGCTCGTCCTGTTATGCTGATCCTGCCCGTTCCTGTCTATGTGCTTGTGGAGCCTCACCGCCTTCTTCATGAGGTCCAGCATGTCCGAGGGGATGGTGCTCGCAAGCCCCTTCTCCTTCAATATCTGGACGAGCCTCTTGTTGAACGTATGCTTTATGTATCCTATGCCGTGCTTCACCTTGAGCATGTTGCCTATTGCGGCAGGGCCCATCCCCTGCTTCGCATATTCCTCTATCGCCTTCTCCGCGCCTTTCAGATCGACATCAGCCTTCTCCACCTTCATCGGCTTGAGAGAGCTCGATTTTCCATGCTTTTTCGTGTGCATCCGTGCCATTCTAATCATCTTCTACAGAATTGAGGGGGAACCTTCCGTGCCCTATAGGTTTACGGATACGGAAAATGCCCCTTTTTCCACATTAACGCTGCCAGCCTTGCATATCTGCCCTATCTCGCCTTTGGCAAATTCGACAGCCTTATAATATTCTTCAGGAACATTTATATTTATTGAGGCTATTTCCTTGTTGAGCGCCAGCCTGCCGCCAGCCTTCGCCTTCCTCACGTCGGATATCACCTTGTTGAGCAGCGCCCCTGTCTCCTCGTAATCGACCTCCACTATGCCGCTCTTGAAGATGACGCCGTTGATCACGTATGCGGATGGGTCCTCCTTCTCGACGTGGGCCGGGAACCCCTTCCTGAACACGCTCGTCCCGTCGAACATGCCGTTTATCTCCTCTGCCACGTAGGGCATCACCGGAGCCATCATCTTTACGGATTCCATGAGCACGTGCTTGAGCGTGTACGCTGCCGCCTTCGCGCTCTGCGCCATCTTCTCGTCCTGCGAGTAGACCCTGTGCTTGACGTTCTCCATGTAGTAGTCGGCGAATTCGTGCCAGTAGAAGTTTATCATCTTGTTCATCGCATCGTTGAGGTTCAGGCTGTCGTAGCTCTCGCCGACCTCCTTCGCCACCGCGTTGAGCCTGTTGAGTATCCATATGTCGAATATGCCGAGGTGCTTGTGTGGCTCCTCCTTCGGCACCTTTATGCTTTCCGCCGCTTTGCTCACGAAAAGGGCCGAGTTGTAGAGCTTGTTCATGAAGTTCTTCGCATAGTCGATCTCGTTGTGCGAGAAGGGCCTGTCCTTCCCTATCCCCCCGCTCATGGCGACCCACAGCCTTATCGCGTCCACCGGGTATTTGCCTATGAGCTCCTCCGGGGATATCCCGTTGCCCTCGCTCTTGTGCATCTCCTTCCCGTCGCTTCCCTGTATCATGCCGTGCACCAGGAGGCTCTCGAAGGGCTTGTTGCCGGTCAGCGCCCATGTCCTGAATGTGGTGTAGAACGCCCATGTCCTTATGATGTCCGTGCCCTGTATCCTGAGCGACGCCGGGAATGCCCTTTCCACCATCCTCTTGTCATCCGGCCATCCCGCGATGACGAGCGGGGTTATGGAGGAGTCCACCCAGACGTCGCATGTGTCTGTTTCTCCCTCGGCCTTGCCCCCGCACTTCGGGCATGCCTTCGCCCCTGCGGTCGCAGGGTTGACAGGAAGCTCCTCCTTCTTAGGGGCGATTATCTGGTTGCACTTGCCGCAGTACCAGAAGGGTATCGGAGTCCCGAATATCCTCTTCCGCGATATGTTCCAGTCCCATTCTATGAAATTCGCCCAGTCCACAAGCCTCTGCAGCGTGTACTCCGGTATCCATTCCATCTCGCTGGCCTTCTCCTTTATCTTGCCGGCATGGTCCTTCGTCTTTATGAACCACTGCATGGCCGATCTTATCTCTATCGGTGTCTTGCATCTGTCATGCGTCTTCACCGTGTGCCGCACGTCCTCCTGCTTTATGAGGTATCCCTCGCTTTTGAGCCTTTCTATTATAAGCGCCCTGCCCTCCTTTGTGCTTTTTCCGTCGAACTCTCCCGAGTTCTGGAGGTTGCCCTTCTCGTCTATGGCCTCGACAAGCGCGAGGTTGTGCCTGTAGAAGAGCAGCCTGTCGTTCTTGTCGCCGAAGGTACAGACCATCTCCGCTCCCGTGCCGTACTCCTTGTCTATGCTTTCGTCCGCTATGACCTCAACGCTTTTTTCGAAGAGGGGGACCTTCACCTTGCTGCCTATGATATCCTTGTACCTTTCGTCGGATGGGTTGACCGCGATCGCGACGCAGGCATGGAGGTATTCCGGCCTCGTCGTGGCTATCTCAAGATGCCTCTTGCCTCTCGAAAGGCTGAATTTGAGGTAATTGAGCTTCGTATCCTCCTCCCTCTCGACCGTCTCCTCCCTTGCTATCGATGCCTCGCAATGGACGCACCATTCGACAGGGTGTTTGTCCCTGTAGATGAACCCCTTCTCGTGCATCATGAGCAGCGAGAGCTGGACCTTCCTCCTGTATTCCTCGGACATCGTTATGTATTCATGCCTGCCGTCGAATGAGGCGCCCAGCTTAAGCATCTGCGCCTTCATGCGCGCTATGTTTTTCGTCGCTATCTCCGCGCACTTGCTGTAGAACTCCTCCCTCGCCATGCCCTTGCCAAAGCTCTTCTCGACCACTATCTCTATGGGGAATCCCTGCGAGTCCCACCCCTGCGGGTATAGGACGTTGAACCCCTTCATCCTCTTGTACCTCGCCACCGCATCCACATAACAGACCCAGAAGGCCTGCCCTATATGGAGCTCTCCGGTGGTGAAAGGGGGCGGGGTGTCTATCACGTAAAGCTCTTTCTTCTCGTCCTTTTCGTCGAACAGGAAAAGCCCTTCCTCCGCCCACTTGCCGTTCCATTTTTCGTTTATCTCTGTGTTGTATTTGTTCGTATCCAACACAAAACCACTACGATAAAATTATGATAAGATTAAGCACCAAACTTTAATCAACAAATATGAATTAAAATGAATTAAAAAAAATTCAAATAAAAAACAGGCTAATCAGGGAGGAACCAAAAAGGTTCACTCCACCGGCTCCGCGATCGCAAACCTTGCCTTTACGTCTACGACCTTCGCCTTTACCGTCTCTCCCTGCTTTGCGCCCTTGACAAAGATGACGAATCCGTCCTTCTTTGCTATTCCGTCGCCTCTTGAAGCTACAGCCTCTATCTTCACCTCTACTTCGTCTCCTACCTTCACAGGCTTCGGCAAAAAGTACGATGATTTAATCCTTGGACCTTCATCCCTATCTCCGCCCCTGCTGCTGTGCCTCTCGTCTCCGAATCCTTCATCTCTATTTTCTCTGTCCATCCAATCTTTCCTTTTTGGTATACATTATACTCCGTGTCAGCTTTCGCCTAACTTCATATGATGATGTTACACCTATCAAGATATAAAAACCTTTTGTTTTCCCTCTCTCTATTCCGCATCTATTCCGCCCCCCTCCTGCTCCTGGCAAGAATGCCAGTTGCAAAATATGCGCAATCTGTCGGCTCCCGGTTTTGGCGCCGGGCCGGGAAACTTCCCCTCTGTTTAGGGGCTGGATGAAAGCGGGCCGCAAATAACTATACTGCCGCCTGATAAAAATATATCCTAGTGCGGTGCAGTGAAGCCAAACCCTTTACGGGCGAAAGGATGCCATTCTGCCCGTCATAGGAGAAGCAGGCCAATACTCTATCTGTCAAACCCATAAGTAGCGATTGACGTATAACATTCCATTAATATCTGGGTTTAACATACCTATTTAAATATTTTCGCACTTCATAAGACCCAGCGTTTAAGTGGTAAAATGAAGGGTTTGAATGTAAAGAGAATCGTTGCTGTTGCGGCTGGCGCAACACTTCTTGGCATAGGGCTGGCTTTTTCAGGGCCTGTTGCCTTCCAGAACGTCCCTATTATAAATAATGCGGGACAGCCTGTCGTGCAGGTGGTCGTCGGTTCACATGCTGCGCCTAGCGACGGCGTCGCGGCGGCAAACATCGCTGCAGCGATCGGAAACCTCGCCTTCACATCGGTTCCTGTGACCGCATCCATAAACATGACACAGGCAAAGGGCGTGCTCCATGCGACGGTCTCATCGCCGCAGTACTCCCTTTCGAACCAGCAGGTCTGGCTGAACGAGAGTTCGAGCGCGGTATCAGCGGGATCCTATGGATTCCAGGCATTGATAGGGTCAGTGCTCAACAGGGGGGTGAAGC
>JAKARM010000014.1 GCA_021822165.1 Microcaldota archaeon
CATCCGCCTCTGAATGGCGCGAGACCTCCCTGCCGAAATTATGTGAGGGCGATGTACCATACCTATTTTACGCTCCTGTTCCCCTCGTTGATAGCGGCGGCGGCCACATACCTTTCCATAAAATTCGCCGTCCCCTATATGCTTGAGTCAGGGGTAACGGCGATAGACCACAATAAAAAGGCTAACCCGACGCTGCCGAGCGGCATCGGGGTTGCCGCCGCATTCGGATTTACAATAGGCATCCTCGTATACGCATTCGGCGGAAGCTTCTCCATCTATACCCCCGTGGCTTCGATAGTGGCCCTATTCGCCGTATCCCTCTCCGTCCTGATGGTATCGCTTGTCGGATTCCTGGACGACATTAACGTGAAGGGCTCGCTTGTAAAGACAACGGACATGATGGATACGAGGAAGGGGATGGAGCAGTGGCAGAAGCCGCTTATCGCGGTGATAGGCGCAATACCGCTTATCGCCATAAACGCAGGTATTTCCGATATAACACTGCCCTTCGTCGGGGTGGTGAACTTCGGGATATTCTATCCCCTCATAATCATACCGCTTGCCGTAGTGTTCACATCGAACGCCTTCAACCTGCTCGGGGGATTTGATGGGATATCGAGCGGCACAGGGGCGATACTCGCCGTTGCGCTCCTCATATACAGCATATTCTACGGCAACTATATCGGCGCGCTTATATCCGGCGTGCTCTCTGCGACCCTGCTCGTATTCCTCATGTTCAATCTTTATCCCGCTAAAATCATCCCTGGGGACAGCTTCACCTACTTTGTCGGCACAGCGCTTGTCAGCGCCATGATAGTCGGCAACATGGAGATGTTCGGGGTCATAATATTCATCCCGTGGATTGTGGAATTCTTCCTGCATGCGTCGAAAAAATTCAAGGTGACGGACCTCGGCAAGCTCGGGAAGGACGGAAAGTTCACACCGCCCTATGGGAAGAAGGTGTACAGCTGGACCCATCTCATAATGAACTTGAAGAGATGCCGGGAGTGGGAGGTTTCCATGTACATGTGGGGGATATCGCTCTTCTTCGTCGCGGTAGGGTTCGGGGCGAAGCTGTTAGGAATAATATAGGTATACGCACCCCTCGCCGCAAGGCTTGGACGTTTTCCTTCGCCCGAAGGAGGGTATCAATGGTCCGTGCGCAACGAAACGCTCTTGCGCAGCCTCTTTTTTGCCAGTGGCTTCTGGGGGATCCTCATCCTGCCATGGTTGGCGTTCGCCAGCTTTACATCCGAATTCCTGATAAGGGAACTCCTGCCGGCGTAGTTCGCATAAAATTGGGCGTCATGGACGAGGTCCTCCACGGTCTCCTCGAGCTCCCTTTTAAGGCTGTCGACGGCTTTCTCGTTGACTTTTCCGGCTCCGACCTCCTTGAAAAATTCTATTATATCGTAAGAACTGAAACCTTTCTGTTTTGTCATGCAACCCCCGCTGAAAAAGCAGAAGTACTTAAAAGACAACATCTTTAAATAAAGATGCGTACGGCAGGATTAGCGGCGCTCTTGCAGTGCTGGTATTCGGCGGACGGGCGGGATTATGATAAACATTGGCTTTCACCTCTCTGTCGCAGGGGCGTTCTCCGCGGCGGCGGAAGAGGCGCAAAAGGAGGGATATGGATGCTTCCAGGTATTTGTGACAAGCAGCAGGTCATGGAAGAGCAAGGGGATGGACGACGGGGATGCGGAGAGGTTCAAGGAGATAAACAGGATGTCCGGGGCGCGCCCCTTCGCGCACATGCCCTACATATGCAACCCATCGGCCCCGGAAAAGGCGACCTTCGAAAAGGGGGTCGGGCTCATGGTGGAGAATATCGAAAGGTGCCGGCGGCTCGGGATAGCGGGGGCCGTGGCGCACATGGGCTCCCACAAGGGCAAGGGCATAAAATACGGCATAGAGCGGGTCTCGGAGGCGCTAGGGATGGCGCTAGATGCGGCGGATGGGGCGGGCATACTGCTGGAGAACGGCGCGGGGTACAGGAACAGCGTCGGCTCAAAGTTCGAGGAGATAGGGGAGATAATGGATACCGTCTCTTCAAGGAGGGTCGGGCTCTGCATGGATACCTGCCACGCCTTTGCAGCCGGGTACGAGATGCGCGGCGACGGAGCGGTGAAGGCGCTCGCTGGAGAGATAAGGGAATACATAGGCATGCAGAAGCTCTCGCTCGTGCATCTCAACGATTCGAAATATCAGCTCGCCAGCGGGCTCGACAGGCACTGGCACATAGGGGAAGGAGAAATCGGCATGGAGGGTTTTGCATCCCTCTTCAGGAACAGGGATTTTTCAAAGGGGAATTTCGTGCTCGAGACCCCGTATAAAAAGGAGGGCGACGACAGGAGGAACCTCAAGGCGGCGATGGAGGCGATAGCCCTCGCTAAAGGGAGATGAACAGCAGGTAGATCGCGGCATAGATAACGGATATGGCGACATTGTCATCGACAGCCCATCCGTCGACTGCCCATTTTACGCTCTCCGCGATGGCGAGGATGGCGGCAAACGGGACCGCGAGGAATCCGAGAAGGAAATAGCCGACCAGGGCGAGGGAGAGGAAGAACGCCAATGTCCCGTATATGCTCTTCGACCTGTTATGGGGAAGCTTCCTCCCCCCGAAATGGCTGCCCACTATCGTTGCGGCCGGATCGGCAAAGAAAAGCGCCGCCACCCCGAAGAGGATATAGTGCGCGGACGGGATGAAGCCTGCCACGATCATCGTGCCTGCCCCTGCATATATCGCGCCGGACCCGAATATCGCCCCCTTCCTCTCCAACGAGCCGAGCGCTGCCTGCGCACGCGACATAACGCCGCCAGCGGCGGCCGACTTCGCCATGCCGTTGAAGAGATACCCCAAAACGAAGAGGGCGGCAGTGGCGGCTACCGATATTCCGAGGGGAAAGATGAGGAATATCGCGAACAGGACAACGCCCAGCGCCGCCTGGAAGAGGTCCCTCCTCGTTTCGAGGAGCTTGCCGCCGCGCTCGTGCACCTTTACGTTGGCGGAATGCTCGCTGTATATCAGCCCGAACACGGTCCCGATGCCGAGCATCTGCACGAAAGGGATGAGCGCTTGGCTCCAGCCGACAGCGGATGCGCCAGCCAGGGATAAGAGGGCAAAGACATAGAAGAGAGGGCTGCCAGAGGCGTAATGCCTCGGCATCGATGAAAAGAGGATGGCGAAGGCGAGGTAGAGCGAAAGATAGAGATAAGAGCCCGCTCCGGAGGCGAAGGCGACTGCCGCGGCAGCAGCGAGCGCCGCTGCGACCGGAAGACCGTCACCGTACCTGCCGCGGAGGAAAGACCTGCGCAACGAAAGCGCCGCGAATGCGGCAGAGATGAGGAAGGTCATGACGGCGTACGCCTCCGGAAGGATCATGGATACGCCCTGTTGATTACCCTAGGGAATGGTATGGCATCCCTTATGTGGTCGAGGCGGAGGAGCCATTTTATGACCCTCTCCATCCCCATCCCGAAACCTGCATGAGGGACGGAACCGAACCTCCTGAGATCGGTGTACCATGCGTAGTTCTCCCTCTTCAGCTTCAGCTCTTCCATCCTCGCCGTAAGCTCCTCGAGGTTCCATATCCTCTCGCTGCCGCCGATTATCTCGCCGTGACCTCCCGGAGCCTGCAGGTCCGAGCAGAGGACGGTCCGAGGGTCGTCGGGATTTACCGGCATGTAGAAGGCCTTTATCTCCTTCGGCCAATTGTAGACGAAAAGGGGGTTCTCCTCGTCCTCGGTCAGCAGGCGCTCCTCCTCCACGCCGAGGTCGTCGCCCCAGACCTTCTTCGCCCCCTTCTGGTTGAGCAGGTCAATCGCCTCCTCATAGCTCATCCGCTTGAATGGCGGCTTTATCGCAAGGAGGGGGTCTATTTCGACATTGAGCCTCTTCAGCAGCCCCTCGTGCTCGCCCGCCAGCCTATTCGCTATCGTGCTGACAAGCCTCTCCTGGAGCTCCATGCTCATCTTGTTGTTGTAGAATGCCATCTCGGGCTCCAGATGCCAGTATTCGGCGAGGTGCTTCACCGTCCTCGACTTCTCGGCCCTGTAGGAGGGGGCGAGGGAGTAGACCTTCTCGAGCGAGTATATCATTGCCTCGGCATAGAGCTGTGAGGATTCGGTCATGTAGGCCTTGCTGCCAAAATAATCGAGCTCGAAGAGGTTCGCGCCGGTCTCGCCGCCCGCCTTGGTTATGAGCGGCGGGGAGATCTCTATAAATCCGTTGTCGTCCAGGAACCTCCTCGCGTATCCGAATATCGACGCGCGTGCCATCATTATATCGCGCATCCTCGAGCTCCTAAGCCAGAGATGCCTCATGTCGAGAAGGAGCTCGGTGCTCTGGTATTCCGTTATCGGGAACTGCTCGGAACTGTTGAATACGACGGCCTCAGAGACCTTCATCTCCCTGCCGCCTGGCGCCCTCGGGTCTTCGACGAGCACGCCCCTGAGGATTATGGCCGATTCGAGGTATGCGGGCTCGAGGGAGCTCCAGCTGCCGGTGCCTATCGTTGACCTGTCTGCAACGCACTGCATCGCGCCGCTCCTATCCCGCACCACTATGAATATCTTCCCCCCGCTGCTCCTCTTCCTGTGGATCCACCCCCTTATCGTCACCTCTCCGACAGGTTCGAGGGAAAGCGCATCGGATATCGGAGTCGCCTCCGCATACATGTCTATCATTTCACCACAGGATTTCTCATAGATATTGGATAACGCTCGCCGAAGATATTTATTGATTGGCATCGGCACCGGCATGGAAACCGGGATGCCGCATGGTCAAAGCAGGGATATTACCCACGCCGCGATGATGAAGCCAGCGACTATTATCGCAGGGACCATGAACCTCGCGAGCGTTATCATCGATTCGATGACCGCTGTTATCCGCTCCCTCGAATTAGGCCCCCATACGGGGAATTTCCTTACCACAGTCTCGGAATAATATGCGGAGACCGCTTCGGCGTTCGAGAGGGCCTGCGTTACCGCGGCATCCACGAAGGGGATCACCCTGTCCGGCTTTGTATGGCGGCCGAGAACATTGCTGACATCCATGTTGAGAGTGTTCACGTAATGGGTATCCGTAGTGTAGACTTCGGCATCCGCCCCGTACTTGCCCTTGAGGTGGTCGATGATCGCCGTCCTGAACGAAGGCAGCATGTTGTTTGCGTTGAACTGGAGCATCACATGTTTCTGGGAACCGAAAAGGAAGACCGCGGCATTCAAGCTCCCGGGGGCAAGATCGACCGGCGTGCCGAGCTGCGAGTGGATCTCCACTGCGGACGACCCGACATTCAGGGACCTGCTGCCCTTTAGGCCCTTCAACGTGCCTACCGCCCCCATGTATTCGTCCATGTACTGGGATTCCGGACTGACGCCCTTCAGCTCCGCGGCCGGGGCGCTCTCGTATCTTGAGTTGTGCGCATCGACCAGCACAGGCTTGCCCACGAATTTCTCGAGGAGCTTCCTTAGGATCATGGCGGCGGCGGGGGAGACGTCCTCCGTCACCTTCGGAGCCCTGCTCATCGTGACTATCCCCGCCTCCCCGAAAGAGAGAAGGGAAACCCGCGAATCGCCGCAGGAACCGATCGAAAGCCTTGAGGCGAACCCTCCCTTCTTGACCGGTTTCGACTCCCTCATGCACCTGTCGAGCGCCTCCTTCATGTGCGTGAACTGGCCGCTCGAAACGGGGTTGTTGTCCTCGTTTACCGCCCCATGCATGATGAAGGAGGTGGCCCTATAGCGCCCCATCGCGTGCTTCTCGAGCATGTATGGAAAATTGCTTCCGCCCATTATGCCGGTGGGGCCGTAATGGATGTCAGGGACGAAGAAGATCACCTTCGGCGTGCCGTCCCGCCGCCTCAGGGATATGCACTGCACGCCTATGTCCTTCGGCACCCCTCTCGGCTGCGCCGCGCCGATATATGGGAGGGAGAAATTTATGTCGAAAAGCCATGCCTGGAGCAGCTGGGACATCGTGTCTATCCCGCTGATCCCGAGGCTTTTCTTCATCGGCTTCTCGAAGAAATAGAGTATCACGTAGCTGACGAAGAGGAATATCAGTATGCCGGCATAGAGCTTCAGCATGATTATCCCGAGCGAGGTCGAAAGGGAGAAGAGGAAGGAGGAGGAAGGTATGTAGAGCAGCACGTTCAGGGTGGGCTGCACCATGGCGGCAAGGAGGAACTTGTTCTTGCGGGAGAGCACGAACTTGCTGATGAAGAACCACCATCCGAATATCCCCGCATCGCCGAGGATGATGACCGCGCCGGACACCAGGTAGTTGCCGGTTAGGGCGAATACCGTGCTGGCGAGCAGCACGAACAGGGAATATATCGAGCTGCCTATCAGGGCTATGAAGACTATCCGCTTCACAGTAAGGCGGCTCTTGATCGCCTTTATCACTATCGTGGTAAGCAGCGCAGGAAGCATTATCGCCATTATCCCGGCGAGCGCCCCTGTCGCGACCAGGTACCCAGGCTCGGCCTTTATCGCGCTTATGTGGATGGCAAAGGCCGCCAGCACGCCGACGACGACGCTGAGGAGGAGGAGGATGGCGAGGAGGGAGAGGGCTCCCGGAAGCTTCTTGCTGAAGAGCTCCATATACCCCAAGATCGAATTCCCCTCTTTACCCGACACATACTCACCAAAAACAGGAGGTCATCTGCCGAACCTCCTGCTCCTCGACGAAAAATCCCTCATCGCCCTATCGAGGTCCTGCTTCTGGAAATCCGGCCAGTACTTCTTCGAGAAATAAAGCTCCGAATAGGCGGACTGCCACGGAAGGAAGCCGGAAAGCCTCTGCTCCCCCGAAGTCCTTATTATCATGTCCGCATCGGGGATGGAGGATGTAAGGAGGTTCCTCTGGATCGTCCCCTCGTCCAATGGCATGCCCGTCTGCGTTATCCTCTTCACCGCCACCGAAAGGTCGTACCTTCCCCCGTAGGCGATCAGGAGATTTATGGTGAAATCCCCATATCCCTTCGTCCTTTTCTCCACCTTTCTTAGCGCGGCTCTTACGCCGGCAGGCAGGAGGGAGAGGTTCCCGATGATGTTGACCCTCGACCTGTTGGCGTCAAGCTTTTCCAGTATGTCGGGGTCGTTTGCCGCCTTTATGTAGAGCCCGTAGAGGGCGCTAAGCTCGGCCCCGTTCCTGCTGGAGATGTTGTCTATGGAGAGGGCCCAGACCGTGAGCGTCTTGACTCCGAACCCCTTGAGCCAGACGCTGAAGTCTATGAATTTCTTTATCCCCACCTCATAGCCGTTGAAGGTCTTGAGCTTGTTCTCGCGGGACCATCTCCTATTGCCATCGGGTATCAACGCCACGTGCTGCGGGACTTCCCCAGGACCCCTTGATTTTATAGCCATCGATACTCCCATGATGCCAATTACCAACTGGCAGGTATTTTAACGCAAAAATGATAGGCGTTTGCCGCCGTAAACATGCTGCCGCCGTGCGGCGGGGGACCGGGCATTCGGGCCTCAGGGGGCTGCGATTGCTGATCCCATTTACAAGCACCACGTATTATATAGGTTGAAAACTTTTTATATTGTGCTGTTATTAGGGGTCCTGATGGAAATCGCGGATATATACAAGGTTGGCTCGATGGAGGAGATCGTGGGCAACCGGGAGGCTGTCGCCCAGCTAAACCTCTTCGCCGCAGACATAGAGAACGGGAGGAAGCGCAAGCCGTTGCTGGTGTACGGCCCGTCAGGGGTCGGAAAGACCGCTGCCGTGCACCTCCTCGCAGAAAGCAGGGGATGGCATATCGTGGAGCTCAACGCAAGCGATTACAGGGACAGGGGTTCCATAGAGAGGCTTGTCCCCGGGATGGCCAGCAGGGCCACGGTTTTCGGGAACAGGAAGGTCATGATCTTCGACGAGATTGACGACTTCTCCTTCAAGGCGAGCGACAGCTCCCAATCCGCAATAGTCGGGATAATGGAGAAATCGCAGGTCCCCGTCATAGCGATCGCCAACGACATGTGGGACCAGAGAATCGCATTCCTCAGGGGGAAGGTCGAAACGGTCGAATTCAAAAAAGTGGGGACCGCCGACATCGCGGCTGCGCTGGCCAAGGTCGCCGCGAAGGAGGGGTTCTCGCTGGAAAGGGAGACAATCGAGGCAATATCGGCGAGGGCGAATGGGGACGTGAGGAGCGCGATAAACGACGCATATGCGCTTGACGGCTCCTCGGGAAAATCGATAGAGGCGTTGGGGCTCCGCGACAGGAAGTCCGAGATATTCAGGGTGCTGGACAGGATATTCATGTCAAACACGCTCGATGTCCCGGCGATAGCATTGAGGAACGCCGACCTGAAGCCCGACATGATGATGAACTGGATCGACGAGAACATACCGAAAAGGTATACGGATGCCGGAGACCTCAAAAGGGCGTTCGGCGCCCTCGCCCTGGCCACCACCTTCAACGCAAGGGCGGTGAGATCTAACTACTACGCCTACTGGAGGTACATGAACTCCCTCATGTCGAGCGGAGTCGCGCTTTCCAAGAAAAACTACCCGAGCACGGCGGAGAGGTATTCGTTCCCGAAGAGGATAAAGGAGCTCAGCCTGTCGAAGGGGGAGCGGGCGGCCGTCGCAGGGATAACCAAAAAGATGCGGAGGACGGTGCACTTCAACGCGGGCAGCATTGCGCATAACGAGATGAAAGTGCTCGGCGAGATGATAAAACGCTCCGTAGAGGATGGAGCGGAGGAGAAGGAGGTGAGGGAGTTCTTCCTGAAGAACTTCAACATGGAGAAGAAGGAGGTCGATGCGATCGCCAAGATGGCGGTCTGATCCTGGGCTGGGCCGCGACGCGCCGCCCTTTATGCCGTGAAGGCCCCGAGCTCGGAGAGGAGCGCGGCGAGCACGTCGTCTGCGCTCTCCGGATCCGTCCTTATGCTTGCGGCCTCGTTATGCCCGCCTCCGGAGACCGCAGCGCCTGAGGATTCCCTTATGCGGCCTATTACATCGAGAAGGCGGATGCGGTCGCATGCGGACTTCCCGCACCTGATCGAGAGGATCCCCCTGTGGTAGACAACAGCCAATGTGTTCTCCCCGGACTCAGCCTCGACACCCTCCTGGAACCTCGTTGCGTACCTTCCCAGCAGGATGGACTCGTATCCGGCGGCTATTATGCGGGAGAAGTCGAGGACGAATATCCCTATCCCGCCAGTTCCTTTATACCGCTTCGCGATGCCAAGCCCCAAGCTGACCGACAGGGTTATCTGCGACGAGATATAATCGTAGAGCTCTGCGCTCCCCCCGCCGCCGATCATTGATTCAAGGTAACGTGGGGTTATCTGGCTCGGGTTGCCGTACCTTTCCGCGTTCCGCCTGGAACCGGTGAGGAAATCAAGTATCTCTGAGACCTTTACGGCTTCCGAATCTGCCCTGTCGGCATGGCTGCTCCTGTCGCTGAGGAATGAAGCCTCGATAAGCGGGCGGACATCGGCCGCGCCAAGCATCGCGGAAAATACTGATGCCAGCATTCCCGCCGTATCGTTGGAGTTGCCGCCATAGTCCCAGGAGTTGAGGTACCGCCCGGCGAGGGAGGCCGGGAACCCCTTATAAACGGGATGGTGGTCGATCCAAAGGAGGTCATGCTTTCCGACCGAAGAGCCTATTGCCGCCTCGCTCTCGGGAGTCGTCCCGAAATCAAGGATGAGGACCATCGGTTTCTCTATGCTCTCATATTGCGAGAAGGAGGAGGAATCTTCATAGAAGGAGTCCGGAGTGTACGCTATCCCCCTATGCATCCTCCATTCGAAAGTGCGGTGGCCGATAAAGAGGCGTTCGTTAAGCGAGGCGAGCGCCCGGGAGAGAGCTATGGCTCCGGTCGCGCCGTCGCCGTCGTTGTGGAACCTGATGATGGCGGGGGCTCCCGAGATTGCATGACGCAGCAGCGACATGCCGCAATCCCTGAGGGAAGGCTCCATCCTGGCTATCAGCCCCCCGAAACGGCTGTCACTCTTGAAAACGTCGAGGCTCGCCATCCCTGCCCGCCCTGCAAGCAGATCGATAGCCTCCCCGTATGAGGAACTGTCGGCCCTCCCCTCCACCGAAACAGATTCCGCCACGGAGGGAGCGCCGCCCTCTGCCGCCTTGGCTTTTACAAGGACCTTGTCGTAGAGCTCGAGGGAGAAATTGCATTCCAGGACGTGGGGTGAGTCGGAGAGGATCGTATAGACCGGCATGCCTGACGCGGATCGCCTTATCGAGGAAACTATGCCGCTGAATGAATCTGCCGCCATTGAGACACCGTGGATATATGCCAGTCAACCCTGCGTTGCTGTCGTATTCATAGAAAGCAGGCAGCCATACCTCGCCGAGCTGTTGGTTATGTCGTAACAATAGGTATAGTTGCCGGACTTTACAGCATAAGTTGTAAAACAGGTATACTGGTACTGGGAGTTATTTATACTGTTGCAGACCAAGGGCTTCTTCGATATGACCGCCTTGGCTATAAGGAACTCGTAGGAGCAGAACCCCTTCAGGGATGGAGGCTCGGAGGAGCAGAATGCGGAGGCGTTCCCGGATATCAGGGACTGGTTGAATGCCGATTGGGAGGAGGAATTGCGGGAAAGCGAGGAGTAGCATTCGCTCTGCATGTACCCGGGGGATACTAGCGCACAGAGGGATGCGTTGCTGGTCTTGGAAGCCAGGGCATAATAGCAGTACCCCGAGCTCGAGATCCCGGAGGGATTCAAAGAGACGTTCACAGGCTGTGTGGCTGCCCCGATAGAGCCTAAACCGAGCGACGAGGTCTCGAGCAACGTCACATTGGCGCCCCCGACAAAACCGCAGTCGGCCGGGTCGGATGTTGAAAGCGCGGCGTGGTAATAGTGCAGATAGGTGCAGTTCAACCTCGTGACTTGGTCCTGTATAAGGCCGCAGGCGCTCCCGTTTACGAACTTCTCCGCCCGCTCGATCATGTATATGCAGGAGGATCTGTTGCTCCCGGAGAGGAGGTTGGCGCATGCGGCGAAGTTGCGTGTGGAATAGCTTATGTTGATGACGCAATCCCTGTAGGCGCTGCCGACGCGTATGGAACTGCATATGTATGGGTCGCTCATGTTCTCTGCCACGGCAGCCACGCACCCATCCTCCTGCGACGGAGGCATCATGGAGCAGATCGAGGCATTGCCTGTGTTCAGCGCAAGGGTGCCGAAACAGGCGTACCTCTGCTGCGCATACAGTATCTTCGCACAGAGGGAGGAGGAAGGGTTATTGAAAAACTGGTCGGAATAGAGGATAAGAGCGACTGCTGCTGCCGCCATCACGATAAAGACTATTATCTTCCCCTCGTCGCCAAGCACGACCCTGCCATGGCTTGCGCCGCCCTGGCGTGCCCCGATAGGTTTGCGGGATGCGATAGCCATCGAAAAACACTGTTCACCTCTTCCCGGGGCCCATGATGGAGAACCCAGCAGGGGTTATCTCATACGGTGCGAGCGCCATGCTGTGCTTGGTGCCCCTCATCTTAACCACTTCGGCCACCGGAACCCTCTCGTTCTCGTGCGATATCTGGTAGAGCGCTATTATGCCGTCGAATATGAAGAACTCCGAGCTGTACTTCATGTTCGTCCTCTCCAATGAGGGCAGCTCCACGGTGACGAAGGAATTCACATTGAGCCTCTTGAAGTTGTTTATCTGCGCCAGGAGGGATTTCCTGTATATCCCGGGATCGTTGAACATTATCTTCATAAGGGAGATGGAGTCCAGGGCAAGGCACTTCGCGTCGTTCTGGCGTATCACCTCCTCTATGTCGGAGACCGTGTTGCCGAAGGAGTAGGAGCTCGAGTCCGTAGACATAGTCAGCCTTTCGGCCGCGTATTCCCCGTCGATTATGAGAGACTTGTCATTCAGTACCTTATCCATGTCGGCGGCGCGGTCCGGAAAGGTCTCCTTGAAGTTTGTCACTATCGTGGCAGGCCTCTCTTCGAGGGCAATGAAGGCCGAGTTGTTCCCAGCCATCACGTTGTTCAGGAGGATCTCCATTGTGAGCAATGTCTTCCCCACACCGGGAGCGCCTGCTATCAGCACCTGGTTGTTGACGGGTATTCCGCCGTTTAGCATATCGTCGAGCCCCTCCACCCCAGTTTTTATCTTTCGTATATTGTCCGCCACTCAATCACGTTATGAAATTCAATCGATATAGATACGCAGACAAAGATTTTATAAGGTTTGTATATGCGCGTCCTGTAGGCCGGGGGTTTGCGTCCGCCAAAAGCGGCACTGCGAAAACCGCAGCCACAGCAAGGTATTTATCCCTTCAGATTCTATTTACCATGATGGCGGCCCGCCGGCCATGCCATACGGCGCCTTGTTTGCGCGGGACCGCACAAAGGTTCCGCTTTTATGGATGTGATAGGATGAAGAAGAAGTTTATATACATAGGAATAGGATTATTCGTCGCCGCCCTGCTTACGTTCGGCATAAGCCAGTCTGTGATAGGGTCGCAGGCTCCATCGCTGCAGACGAACAACTTCACGATAGGAGCGGGAAACTTCTCATACGCGAGCGTGAATGCGAGCGGGATAGGCGACATGTTCGTGCTGGTCAAGTCGAGCGCGCCGACCAACGTCTACCTGCTCAACAGCAGTGCCTTTGGGGCATGGAACAGGAGCCTCTCTGCAAACAGGAAAGCGGGAGGGGAGGAAGCCGCCGCATCGCTCGAAGGAAAGGGGACGGTCATGATCTATGAGAATTCGACGCTCGCGTCCATCCCGCCAGTCTCGAACAGCACAGGGCTCCTGCCGGTCTACGAAGCGAATTCAACCAGCACCTTCGGCAGCGGGGAATACTACTTCGTGGTCGATAATACAAATGGGAGCGCATCCTCCAACACCGTAGTCGACTCGCAGGTCATATACGTGCCGGCCCTCAGCACGGGGGAGATCGCCTCCCTGAAGAGCGGCCACCTGCCGAGCTTCATAATAGATACAGCCATCGCAGGAGGGGTAATGCTGATCCTCTTCATAGGGGGGCTTGCCTCGCTCGCGTATGGGGTGGTATCCAAGGAGAAGGAAAGGGCAGGGGAGAGCGTTGAGGAAAACAAGAGGATCGACGATCTCTACAAAGGGATAGGGGGCAAGAAGAGAGGGAGGAGGAAGGGCAGTGGTTCGGATGGAAGCTGAGGAGGGAGCCACGGACAGCGCGGAGATCTCGACCCCAGAAGCGCAAGCCATCATGAACAGCGGCATAAACGATATAAAGGAGAAGATTGCGGGGGAGATAGCCCTATCGGACAGCCCGGGCAGCGTCATGAAGAAATGGAGGGAGCTTTTCGGGGTCACCCAGGTGGAACTCTCGAAACAGATAAAGGTCTCCCCGTCCACGGTGAGCGACTACGAAAGCAACAGGAGGCTGAGCCCAGGGGTGGGGGTGATAAGGAGATTCGTAGAGATGCTCTTCGAGATAGACGAGTCAAATGGAAGCGCCGTGATAAAGAGCCTGGAGAAATTCTCCAACCCGGCGACAGGGGGGAGGAAGCCGTTCTATACGATACACGACTTCACCGCGCCGATAAGCGGCACCGATTTCGCAAGGATAATAGAGGGGAAGATAGTGGTAAACCCGAGCCACCTCGATTCGATAAAGCTTTTCGGATATACGGAACTGGACAGCATAAGGGTCATACTCGAGATGATGCCGCAGGAATATCCGCTGCTTTTCGGCTCGACGACCGAGAGGGCGTTCGTGTTCGAACAGGTCTCCACTGGGAGGTCCCCGATGGTCGTCATACGAGTCGCGCCGATAAAGCCGAAGGTCGTGGTCATGCACAACGTAAGCAGCATAGACAAGCTGGCGATAAAGCTTGCCCAGATAGAGAAGATACCGCTCATAACGACAAAGCTGAGCATAGAGGAGCTGAGGGAAAGGCTCAGCAGGACGTGAACGGCTTTTCCGGTGCTGGCAGGGGAAAATATATTATCCATACTGCCCCTGCGGATAATGCAGATGGAAAAGAGCGCCTGGGAATAGGGAACGGCGAGAATTGCCGCCCCGTCAGGATAAGAAGGGGCGACCCCTTCCAGGAAAATCAGCCGAAGAGGCTTGCCAGCCCGCTCGCCGCTTCCTCTTCTGTCGCCTTCTCCGCCTGCTCGTCCTTCTTCTTGTGGGATGCGTGCTCCGCCCCTGCGGCCGGCGCGGCGGCGACCTGCACCTGTGCAGTCTGGGCGTTCTTGATGACCTCCTTTATGTTGACATCCTTGAGGGATGATGCCATCGCCTTCGCCTTGGCCTCGTCGGGATTCACCCCCGCCGCCTTCACTATCTCCATCAAAGTCTTCTCGTTTATCTCCTTCCCTGCGCTATCTAGAAGCAGTGCAGCATATATGTATTCCATATCCATTTCACCTATATCTTTCTTAAGCATATTACTGGCTTGCGCCATCCTCTGCGGCGGGTTCTCCCTGCGCCGTGACGTTGTCTGCCATTCCGCTGCCTGCCGCGGCGGAATCAGAAACGCCTACCTGGCTGCCCAAATACGTCGCGTTGTTGAAAGCCCTTGAGAGAAGCCCCCCTATGGTGTACTCGTTCGGTATCGAGAGCTCCATGCAAAGGGCAATCGCATCCCTGAACGAGCGGGCTATATCCTCCGCCACCTGCGCAGCGTTTATGCCGAGCACTTCGCGGGTGAGCACCAGCTTACCCGATAATATGACATGCGGCTCTATGGACGCTTCGAACGGGGCGATGTTAAGCGTATGCAGCGCCTTGGCCACTGCGAGGGTTATCGTAGAGCCCTTGTTCACGAGCACCTTGTCCTTCGATATCACCACCTTCCCCTTCTGTATCTGGACGTCTATGCCCGCCATCTTGAGCTCCGTGACGGCCTGCCCCGGGGGGACGCCAGTCTCCCCGCCCTTTACCATGATGTCGTCTGGGGCGACCTGCTTCGGCTTTGCGGCCAGCCTTATCGCGTTATTCCTGAATACCTTGTACACGTCGAACGGGTCCTCGTTTGTGAGCAGTATCGCCGACGTTCCATCGAGGTCATTCGCCAGCTCCTTCGTCCTGTCCGACGAAAGGAGGATCTTCCCGAGCTGGTTCTTCCTCCCTATGACGAGCTTCGCCTTGCCGAGCAGCCTGCTCTTCGTAGACTGCAGGAGCCTGTCGGGCTTCCCCTTCAGATGGACCACGCCCACAGAGGAATAGCCTGCAAGCTCCTTCGACCATTTGTTAACGAACTCTATTTTCTGCTGCTTGCTCATCATTCGAATACACCGCGGGTCATACGATGCGCAACGGCGCGCTCATCGTGAGTTTGACATAGACCGACTTGAGATTGTGCTTGCCGACCTGCTTCACTACGGAGTCCACCACGGAGTCTATGTTCTCGGCTATCTTCTGGACATCCATATTCTCCTTCCCCACCATGCAATGCACTGTCGGGAGGTACTTGCCCTTGCTGCGCAGGTAGATTGAGCTGCTCGCCTTTGTCACTGCAGCCGCAATGTCGCCCCCAAGAAAGGGCCTTGGCATCTTGTTCCTCGGCCCGAGGAACTGGCCAAGCGCCTTCGCTATCTGGGGCATCAGGTTCGGCTGCGCCATAAGCTCGGACTTCAACAGCTCGTTCATCCTGGCCTTGTCTGACTGGAGCGCCTGCAGCTCGCTGCTGCGCACCACCGTGGCGCCGACCTCCTTCGCCTTGGAGGAAAGCGAATCGTCATCCGCGAAGAGCACCGCCTTCGAGGACTTGCCCCTGCCGTTGGGCAGGGTAACCTCGATGTTGATCCTGTTCTCCGCCTTGGTGAAATTTATCCCGGAAAAGTTTATCGCAAGCTCAACGCTCTGGACGAACTTCCTCTTGCCCTTATTGTCATCTATGAGGCTCTTTAGCCTCTCTAATTTTTCCGACTCCATTCAAATCCCTCCTGCATGATGCAGTAATACGGGAAGACCAGCATTAACATTATGGTTTATCCAATAACATTTATAAACATTCCTATATGGGAAGGCCGGAGATATGGAGAGGCCATGGATAAACATCCCAATATGGGATCTCATGGGCTCCTGTTCTCCAGATAGGCGAGCGGCACGGTCTTTATCATGCCGTTGGTGCCGTAGAGGAGCAGCTTGTCCCCGACCACGACAGGCTCCCCCGGCCCCATGGGCACCCCTAGGTTGTGCTCGCTCACCAGGGTGCCGTTGAGGTGGAGCGTGAATACGGTGCCGTTCGAGCTGTCCAGGAATAGGTAGCCGCCGAACACGTTCGGATTGGAGGCGTCGATGCCCGTCCTGAAGCTCCACACCATGCGGCCGTTTGTGGAGTTTATGGCATAGAGCGTCCCGGATGCGGGAGTGTCGGAGAATGCCATCCCGTTGTACATCGTTATCGGGGTCAGCTCTATGGGC
Organism: Microcaldota archaeon; assembly: GCA_021822165.1. Classification (GTDB taxonomy): domain Archaea; phylum Micrarchaeota; class Micrarchaeia; order Micrarchaeales; family Micrarchaeaceae; genus JAKARM01. The sequence goes on from JAKARM010000014.1 coordinate 16,373, forward strand.
GGCTTTATCGGCTGGATCCCTATGCTTTCGTTGAAGCTCCAGATGACATTCCCGTTGGTAAGATTAACCCCTGCAAGGACGGGCTGGATAAACTTATGGTAGGAAGATGTATTGAGAAGGGTATTCGGTGGTATGGGGCTGTTGTTTATCTCCACTCCGAAATGGGATTTCGGACCCGAATACCCCTCTATTATCACGTTCGCCGCCAGGTTTATCGCAGAGGAGGTATCTCCCGTACCGCCTACCGCCGGGAAGTGCGCAGCCCAAACGATATTCCCTGTTGTCGCGTTCATGGCGTATGCGATTCCGGGATCCGAGACGCTGAAATAAACTATCCCGTCCAGAAGGGTAAGCGAGGACATGCTGTCGAAATACCCTGGAGGCTTATACCCCAGGTTTTGCGGGTACCCGTTCACAGCGGCGTTTGGACTGACCGGATAATTGTTTGGAACAGGGACGATCGGATAATTGTTCGGAACCCTGTTCGTGAAGTTTCCCGCAGGGAAAGTCGTCTGGTTGCTGCCGTTTTGAATAGTAGGCGGGCGCAATAAAATCTTCCCCCATACCTCTTTGCCTGTCGATGCGTTTAACGAATAGGCAGCCCCGTTTCCGCTTGCCTCTATTATGTCGCCGTTATAGTAAACAGGGGTGGCCATGTCCGCCCCGATGGTATTGAACCTCCAGACAAGATCCCCGGTAGTCAAGTTTATGGCAGCGATATAGCTTATCCCGTCGCCCCTTATCCTGACAAGATATCCTTCCGCTGACCTATTCATCCTAAGCGCATTGTTCCCAACACCGACAACCGCGATGCCCCCTGCGATTATCGGCTGGGTCATTACCTCGTTCGGCA
>JAKARM010000015.1:0-8394 GCA_021822165.1 Microcaldota archaeon
CAATGTGGTTGGGAAATCCCACGCCGTTTATGGGTGGGGGATATCACGCTGGGCATGTAGTGTAACTTGGATAGCACGGCAGCTTCCGGAGCTGTTGGTTGCGGGTTCAAATCCCGTCATGCCCGTCATTGCTATGGGGTTATATATAGAAGCCACAAATGTCCCCCTATTTTCTTCGACGACAGCGATTTTTGTCGTCGGTAAATTCTGTGTTTCAGGAAAGCAGGATTCTCACAATGTTTTAGCACGATTTAAAGCCCAAATGTAGAAAAGAGTACAACTAGTACAATCATAGTTTCTACAAATAAACTGATTGATAAAAAAAGATAACTAAGGAACTTATCTTTTTGCCAGATGCGGGCATAGAGTGAAATCAGTAGTGGTAAAATACCTATAGGGATTATAGCGGATCCAAAAACCATTGATTTCATTACACTAGAGTAACCAAGTAAAAATGATATTACTAGAGCTGAAATAGTTATCAAAGTAGCATATAGGAGCCGTTCTTCCTCAGGCTCTTTATATTTTTCAAAATGTTTTTTTGTTGTAAATGGAAGATAAAGCAAGACTAATAAGACTATTATATCTATTACCAATAATGGTAAATTTGTTACAGCAAGTAGATATGCGACGCCTAAAAGAATAAATACAACCAAAGATATCCAACCCAATGCAGTTTGTGTTCTTAAAAGTTCTAAAATCCATTTCTTCATGTCATCAGTTTATATGTTGTATCAACTTCTTTACTGTTTTACTTTTTAATACTATTTTATTTCCTTCTTTTATCTTTTTCTTCAATCTAAACAAGTGCCTCTTTGATAATCGCATATATTTACTTCTTAAACCCCTATCAATATTTGCAATAGTACTAATTATTTCTAAAAATGTCTATCTAATAAATTATCAACTGCTTTGAGCCATTTCTTGTCTTGCTTAACTCTCGTTTCATTTAATTTTATAAATTTTATAAAATTAACAATGCCTTTATTCGGAAAACAAGATGCGGCTATCTCTGGGCATTTGGAATACAATTCAAGCTCATCTATGACACGGTGTGAAGTAAAAAATGTTTTTAATCGAAATTCAATTATCGGCTCACCTTGGTTATTAAATTTACCTGTAGTAACTGGTAGAAATGTATAAGGTATACCAAACTGTTTACAAAGTGCCTTATCAAGTTCAACAAATATTTGTTTATCTGAAATAAAATCAATTGGTGAATACCCAAAGGTAGGATCAAGTAATCCATATATAGGATTCTGCACTTCTTGTATACTTCTTTCTCTAAATCGGATAAGAAACTCTACTTTGTTATTTACTATTGAACTTTTAACGTTGGCAATTCTGTGGAGTGGGTAGTTTTGAAGTATGCTTCTAGCAATATTTAATCTTATATTAGCCATATAGGTTTCTAAAGTTTGTTTAGTCAAATTTAATGGAGTGAAGAAAAATTTAAAATGAGCATCAATCCAGGTGTTCGTTGCTATACTAGGTAAATCATTTGTACCATATTTTTGTGTAGCATTTACTGTTTTTTTGTTGTTTTTAATAAAATCAAAGAAACTAGGTAACTTCATTTTATTCACTTATTTTACCCATAACCTTGCCATAAACCTTAATCTTCTTTCCTTCTCTTATGTGCTTCTGCATATACCACAACGTTGACTTATTTATGCCTAGCTTCTTGCGGTCTTGAGGCGTTAGGCTAAGCACCTTACTGCGAATGTAACTTACTAAGTATACAATTCCTGAAGAAATAAACGCTCCAACTACTGCTGCAACCTGTTCTATAAATTGCCATGCCATAAACATCAATAGCTCATTGTTTCAAGTGGCGTGTTCTCATACTTAGAGAAATCTTTCTCTATTACCTTAAGCGTATTCCTAAGTCCATCTATGTCATGTTTAAGCACATCCAAATTTAACAGTATTTTAGTGCTCTTTGGTTCTCTCTTATATAGAAAGCTGTTGTAATACCTACAAGATTTAACCTCACTATCGCCTGTTCGGAAGTCTTTCTCATATCTTGCAAAGGCGTCTCTAACGTCTTGTATATTTTTATCTGCTGTTTCTAATAAGTTCTTATAATCAACGACTGCATCCTTGTAAGCTCCTGCCGCTTGTCTTATCTCTCGTTCCTTCTCTTCCATTTCCTTCTTGTTACTGAATATTGCTGTGCCATAATGAGGGTATAGCCTCTTAAACTGCTCTGCTGTTCCAAGCATCTGTGTGTCAATATCTACGTCCTTCATTTTCTGTTTTACGATTACTTTGTTTCTAGCTTTCATACCAGTTAGTGTCTTATCTAGCATCTCGTTCTCATACTTCTCCTCTTTGTTTAGTGAGTTTTGTATATCTGTAAAAACCCTGTCCCTTTCCTTCATATGGTCGTCTATACTCTCCTTTAAACCCTCTGCTCTATTTCTTTTATCTCTTATATCGTTTCTTATACGGTTAAGATAATCTGTTAGGTTCTTTATTTGGCCATAATCCTTATCTAACTGTTTTTGGTAATGATTCCTTATCGCAATCATGTCTTTCTTTCCAGTTAGGTCTATGCCACCACTAGTTTCAAGTTGTTCTGTTTCTTCATCATCTACCATTTTTACACCTGGATTTATAGCATCAATTATCTCTGTAGTAGTTTTACCTTTTGTTTTGACTGAATAAGAATCAATTGCCCTCCCCTCAAGATATACGTTATAGATTCTCATCCTTCTGGAAATGTGCTTAGAGAACCTGCACTCGTCTCTCGGGACTTTTAGCTGCCTCCCCTCATAACCGTCTTGATAAAAAATAGTAACAGAATTGTTGTCAACTAAAAATGTGCCATTATACCTGTCTTCCCCTATATGTATATTGACTATTCCTGTAGAGCCTCTATTATTCCAGCCCCTATAGACCTTGTGTAGGTGTGGAGTCCATCCTATTGCTTCCATTTTACTCACTTAAAATATTCCTTATCCTGAACATTCTTAGGTTTTATTGAAACTTCAAAGTACTGTACCATAGATTTTATTGCCTCTTGCTTTGTCTTGAGCCTTTTTGTCAATTTGTAAACCTCTACTATCATATCTTCTTCTGGCGATAAGTCAATCTGTATCTTTACCATTATAACACTACAATATATCATATATTACTAACATATGTAAACCTTTTGTTACATAAATATAGTAGATCGTATGGGGCAGGTTCAATAATTATAGTTTTTATAATTTTGTATATCTTTCTAATTCTTCTCTGCCTCTTTCAGGACTCTCCAACACAGCGTCTATTAAAGGCGGATTTCCTTCAGGATACGCTTTTTGAACCATATTATTTATATCGGCCTTCACATATTTTTTTGTATTGAGATTCAGGAACCTTTATAGGCATGAACGATATTCCTGCCCCCAGCCGTTTCTTAACAAGTTCATTTTTTGTCTCCTCGCTTATCGGGTATGTTGTTGCTCGTTTTCCATGATTAAAAACCCAATACATTTTAACTGTCTTTTCCCCTGCTTTGGGTTCTCCGATAGTCGGCGTCCCAAGCGAAAGTTTCCATTTTCCTACTTTAAAATCCATTTCTTTACCTTCTTATAGCTAATTAGATAAAATCAATTTGAAATTTTACCATTATAACATTATGATATACTATCTATCATAAAGATATATAAACCTTCTCGTTCATAAGTAATTAGATAATTATGACCAGCAAAGCTGACACCCTCGCCCAGACCCTAGTAGGGTATTTTGGACTAGTTGTTATAGCAATGGTTTTAATTTATGCAACAACGCATAAGACAGATAACATAGCGATTTCGACCGTTCTACTTGCGTAGTTATTGGCCTGCATCGTATTCCTGTCTGGGTTCGTTTCTTGTACGAAATCGTACCCGATGTGTATATTAATTCTAGGAAAGAAAGAGGTATGAATTATCAGGGTTCATTTGCAAGCAAATGGGTTTAATCGGGGTTGCTATGACAAAAAACAATGGTCGTCGAATTTCGTTAAATTCTCCTATCGGGGTTGCGGGTTCAAATCCCGTCATGCCCGTCCCCGCGGAAGTTATATATGGGCCTTAAATGCTCTCTCCATAACACAATCCTAACATGAGGGGTGTGCTGGATCCTATCCGAATCTATTTACGGCTTCGGTATATAATTTCCTGTAATCTTTTTTGTTTTTACCTAGTTTATTCAGCTTTTTTGCAAGCTTCGCCTGTTCCTTCTCAAATTTATCTCCTGCTGCACCCATTCGGCAATAAATGGTGTATGCTTCGCCCTTCCATCGTTTTGTAATGCGATAATAATCAGCAGCCGTTTTAATAATATTGTAATCCTTCTTTTTCAAATTTTTAATATTCTGTGGCGATATATTAATACTACCTTCGAACGAATCTAACAGTTCAGAAAACCTTATGCCATGTTTGTCCATAATTGGTTTTAAGTTCCTGTATATTGTTCTTAAACAATATCCTTCACATAATACAGTATCTACAAGCAAGAAAGCAAGTCCTGTCCTTCTATAATAAAAGAATTTTTTTAGACATGATTCATAGGTGCGGCATTCTATTTTGTGTGCTTCTGTAATTTCTCTTAGAATAAAAAGCCTTATGCATTCAAATGATCGCCTTAATTCTCCCGGATCAAATTTTTGCACAGCAGTTATAGCTGTTTTATATAGCCCAGCCAATTTTTTATCTTTGAAATAAACAGGAAGTCCGTCTATGATGTAGAATTTTATCATGTCGCCATGGGATACGGATGCAAGGTTAAGACGATTTTTTCCTATATACTCATTTATTTTCACCTTTGATATTTTATCGCTATAATATGTCATTACTCCATCGAATATCTCATAATAAAATACATTAGAATCGTATATAGCTCGCTTTGCAGTATCTATGCAGTATAATGAGGCAAGATCAATCTGTTTTCCAACTAGCGTTCCTGGTTTTTTGATTTTGTTTGCCTTTCTTTGTTTACTGTTTTTATTTACAAGGTAGACTGTGCCTCCTGCACCATCAAGTATAATTTCGGTGCCATCCTTTATAACTGCTGTTGCATTTTTTACTCCAACAACGCATGGGATCTTTAATTCTCTTGATACTATTGCCGCGTGTGATAGCATCCCACCTTCCTCAGTTATTAGGCCTTTTGCCTTGCGTATCTGATGTATATAATCCGTATTTGTAAATTTAAACACCAGTATACGTCCTGACAATACCTTGTCTGTAGGTTTTTTTATCCTAAATGCCCTGCCTTTAACTATGCCGTGAGAAGCCGCATATCCATTAAGGATAATTCCATCAAACTCTAAAGGGTCTGATTTCTGTAGTATTTTGGGTGTTGTTATGTCTCTGCTCTGCAATATGTATAGATCGCCATCTCTTATGGTCCATTCTATATCCTGCCCCTGCCCAATTAAAGATTCTAAGCGCATACCAGAATCAGTTATTTCTTTAATCATCCCATCGCTAAACAAGTTTTCGATAGTGGAATTATTTTTAACAAACTTGGTTCCTCCTTTTAGAAAAGGAACCTGTACTATCCTTTGTTTTCTTATGTCTCTATACACTATTTTTTTAGATTCCTTATCAATCTCGAACCTGCTTGGGGTTATCCTACCAGAAACTAAGGCATCGTTTAAACCTATAACGGCTTCTATCAAAAATCTATCAGTGCTTATGGGATCCTTTGTAAACGCCACCCCAGAAACATCACCACATATCATCTCTTGTATTACAACCGCCATGCCGATCCTGTCTTGTATGCGTTCCGAATTACTCAGATATTTCAAAACCTTTTCGTTGAAGGCAGAATCATATACTTGTTTTATTGAATCGGCTATAGCATCAATAGAATTTACGTTCAAAAAACTTTTGAACATCCCGGCAAAACTTGCTGAAGCAGAGTCCTCTATCGTTGCCGAACTCCTTACTACAAGGCCTTTGTTTGCAAGTCCCTTTCTCTTTAAGGCATCGTAAATCTCGGTCTTAAGATGGGGTGGTATTGAAGCGCCCTTCAACTGTTTCTGTAGTTTTAGTCTGCTTTTGCCCTTTCTCTTCACATATTGGTCGGGGGCTTCCAATTTGTTAAAATCTAAATAATTATCAAATGCCTTTGTGGCAAGTATTATTCCGTCCGGGATGTTGATATGTGCCTCTGACATGAACAATATGTTTTTGCCCTTGCCGCCTATAATTCGCGCACTATTAGGTCGTTTACCTGTCCTTCCTTGTATGTCTATTATGGTATCCATAATACTGGCCTATCTCTAGCAAGCTTTTATAAACGCTAAATAATAAAATTATTCTACCTGCATATCAGAGACCATGGGGCAGGAAAATCTGCTCCTCTTCCTTATTTTGTTTAGGGATGAAATCCTATAATTTGTTATCGGGCCTCCTCTGCAGTATCCATAATGCCTGCAACCACTGCAGGGTTTCGGTTTCTCTGCTTCTCTGATTTCCGAGAGAATCTTAGAGTTATTTCAAATATCGCCTTGTTGTGAATATCTATCCCAATCTTATTGGAATCTTCTCGAATTTTTGGCCTTTACTAATTATCGGATTGTCTCCCTTGGTCCAATATCTTGTGCCCCATACTTTCATCAAAAACACAGGCAGTTTTCTGCCTTCCGATAATTATGTGTAACCGCATCCATCCTCAAAATCTATGCGCGGCATAAGCAGCAGGGATCCAACTACTTCCCTTTCTTCGCGGAAATTGATAGGAATTCGGATGTGTTCAACGAGAGCGGTTTTCTTGCCGCGTCTTTTATGGCTAGCCATTCGAAGTCGTCGTGCTCATCGCTCATTTTCACCCTCCCTTTGAACCTTCCCTCATATACAATCATCACGATGTGTACGCTGTCCTTTCCCTGGCCCCTAACCACATCATGGACCCCTAAAAGTTTTGGTTTTTCCACCCTCCCAGAAGTTTCCTCCCTCACCTCTCTTTTTAACGCCTTCAACAACCCTTCCCCCCATTCGAGTTTGCCTCCCGGTAGCTGCCATCTCCCTACGCCTGATTTATTGTTTTTGCTTCTTTTCAGGAAAAGGGCTCTCCCCTTCGAATCGCGAGCAAGAGCGCCCACCCATATTATGGTATTTTTCATCCCTTTCCCTTTTCTATGCTCTTTGATATATACCTTGAGACCTCCGAACATTTGTTGCTGCCCCCCATGTCCTTCGTCTTAATCCCCTTCCTGATAGAATCCATCACGGCACGGTCTATTTCCTTGGCCGCTTTTTCTTCACCCATCCACTCGTACATCATTTTTACCGAAAGTATCGTGGCGATGGGATTAACGACATCCATTCCCGTATATTTCGGTGCAGAACCGTGTATTGGCTCAAACATGGCGTATTCCCTGCCTATGTTGGCAGAGGGTACAATCCCGACTCCGCCGACCACCATTGCAGCCTCATCGGAAAGTATGTCACCGAAGAGGTTCTCCGTTACTATAACGTCGTATTTTTCTGGGTTTTTTATCAACCATTGCGCCATGGCATCAACATGCGCATCATCAACAACGATCTTCCTCCTTTTCGCCATGCCAATAATTATATCCTTGAACATACCGTCGCTCTTTTTCAGTATGTTCGCCTTATGGACCACCGTAAGGTGCCTGCCTCTCTTTTCGGAAAGGTCTATGGCATACTTGCCAACCCTCTCTGTCCCTTTTTTGGTTATGACCCTGACTCCGATGGCGACCCCGCTGGAAACCATGAAATCGAGCCCGGAGTACATACCCTCGGTGTTTTCCCTCACTATGACAAAATCGATCTTTTTCTTTCCTTTATCTGCAAGGTTCCTGCAGGGCCTTACATCTGCATAGAGCTCGAATTTTTTCCTTATCTTCACGGCAACGCTCATTTCACTATCACTCCCTTCCGGGGTGGTCATAGGTCCTTTCAGCACACAGTCGCTGTTTTCCAAAAGGGCGATTGTCTCCTGTGGTAGATTCGTACCTGTTTTCTTTATGCATGAGAATCCTGCATCGCCCCTTATGATATCCATCCTTATCCCAAATCTCCTGTTTACCGCTTCAACGACCGACAATGCCGCTTCTGTTACTTCCGGGCCTGTCCCGTCACCCGGGAGAACCACGACACGCCATACCCTACTTTTTTCCATTTATCATCCCTTCTAACACGTAGTTAAGGACCCCTCCGGCCCTATAATATTCTATTTCCCGTTCGTTATATAACATTATAGTCAGCTCCGCCTCCGCGTTCCTGCCCCTCCTGTCTGTATATTTCGCCACTGCCTTCCCCTTCGGGGCAAGTTTGGATATGTCTATCGAGACGGTCTTCCCAAAATCAATATCTAACGACCCGGCATCCTTTCCCTTGCCGAATTGCAGCGGCAGGATCCCCATTCCTGCCAGGTTGCTGCGGTGGATCC
>JAKARM010000015.1:8494-17163 GCA_021822165.1 Microcaldota archaeon
TGTTGCCTTTGTAGATACGGGAATAGCTCCTTGTGAATTCCCTGGGGTTGGTAACTTTTTCTATAGTCCTGGTTATCTCTTTCCTGTCTGGCCATATGTCCTTCAGGTATATTTTCCTGTTGCCCTTCCCTATGCCTATCGGATCCGCGGATAGGTCCGTCATTACGGTTCCTGCCAGGGCGTATGCAACCACCAACGGCGGCGACATCAGGTAATTTGCCTTGACATCCGGGTGGATTCGTGCCTCATAATTCCTGTTTCCCGAAAGGACGCTAGCCACCGCGAGATCCCTCTCTCTTATCTCTTTTGATATCCTATCCGGCAACGGCCCGCTGTTGCCTATGCATGTTGTGCATCCATATCCCACTAGGGAGAAGCCAAGCTTTTCCAGCTCCCTCATGAGTCCGGCCCTCTCCAAGTACGTGGTAACGACCCTGGAGCCCGGCGCAAAGCTTGTCTTTACCGTTCTTGGCACCTGCAAACCGGCCCTCACCGCATTCCTCGCAAGTATGCCAGCCCCAACCATGGCTACCGGGTTGCTGGTATTCGTACAGCTAGTTATTGCCGCAATCACTATATCTCCGTCCTTCAAGGCTCCATTACCGCGCCCTGCATGCTCTCCCGCATCCCTATGCCCTGCGGCAGCCTTACCCATTCCGTTGCCGGATACCATGCTCTCCCCGCCCCACCTTGTATAGTCGTAATGGGACATCTTCTCGCCCCCTCCCTTTTCTGTGAGAAAGCTGTTCGAAAAGCTACGGCCTATCCTGCTTATCCCCATCGCCTGTTTCGGTTGGTTGGGCCCCGAGCAGGCAGGGGCGATTGTGGAAAGGTCCACTTCTATGTGCGACGTGTACTTCACCTTATACTGGTCCCTTCCGAAAAGTCCCTGCAGCTTGTAGTATCTGCGCACCAGTTCGATATCCCTCCTTTTCCTCCCTGTGCTCCTCAGGTACCTCAGGGTCTCGCTGTCGACCGGGAAGATCGCGACTGTCGCCCCGTATTCTGGGCACATATTGGATATGGTGGCCCTATCCTGGAGTTGGAGGTGACGTAATCCTTTCCCATAAAATTCAACGAACTTGCCGACAACCCCTTTCTCCCTAAGGATTCTTGTAAGGGAGAGGGAGAGGTCCATCGCAGTGACGTCCTTTCCGAGCCTGCCCTCGAGCCTTACCCCTACGACCTCGGGCATCGGTATTGGGATCGGTTCGCCGAGCAGCGCGGCTTCAGCTTCGATCCCGCCCACCCCAAAGCCGAAGACGCCAAGGGCATTTATCATCGTCGTGTGCGAGTCGGTCCCGACAAGCGTGTCCGGGAATGCGGTCTCGACCCCTTCTTTCTTCTCCGTAGAGACGCATGTCGCAAGGTATTCCAGGTTGACCTGGTGGCATATGCCTGTGGAAGGCGGCACGACGTTGAATCCCTTAAACGCCTTTCCTGCCCATTTGAGAAGCGAATACCTTTCCCTGTTGCGTCTCATCTCCTCCCTTTCATTGATCTTTGCAGAATCGCGTTTTCCGAAAGAATCGACCTGGATAGAATGGTCGACTACCAGATCCACCCTTATGGACGGGTTTATTGTTTTCGGGCTCATGCCGTTCTTTTTCACTACGTCCCTCATTGCGGCAAGGTCGACAACTGCAGGTATCCCTGTAAAATCCTGCATCAGTATCCGTGAAACCTTGAACGGTATCTCCTCCCTGCTATCGGACTTCCCGGCCTTCCATCCTGCCACCATTTCGAGCATCTTCCCTCCCTCCTCGCTTCCGGCATTCCTCAGGGCGGACCCCACCAATATCGCCACGGAGAACGGCAACTCCGAGATGTCTACCTTTCCCTCCCTCTCGAGTTCCTTCAGTGAAAAGTAATGGAGCTTCCTTCCTCCGGCATTGAAACTTTTTATATATTTTTCCCCTCCCATGTTCTCCCTATACGTTCCCGCCGCTTATAACTGCTGCGGTGCCCGGCATGTCTATGCCGAGCTTCTTCGCTGCCACTATGCTAGCCACTCCTGCAAGCTCTGCCACGAGCCCATAGGTCCTGTAAAACGCCTTTTGCTCCCTTTCCATCTCCCTGTCGCTTGCGGTCACCATCCTGCCTCCAGTTTCCTTAAGGCCTGCAATGGCCTGCTTCCAGAAGGTTGGGTATCCTACCGCTATGGCGTCCGCCTTCGTCCTCGGTACCATGTGGGACATCCTGCCGCTCGCCATCGCCCTTGACAGGGGGTTGCATCCGGCAGCCTCCACCCCTATTATCTTCGGCCGCCCTTTCAGCCTGCCAAGCTGGGCTAGCTCCCTCATCGCCTTGTATACCCCGCTTATCAGGGTGGCATTACCGACAGGGACGATTATATGGCTCCTCTTCACCCGGTTTTCCAGCAGCTCGAACGCCACTGTCTTCTGCCCCTCCTTCCTATAGCAGAAGTCCCCAGCCAGGAAGCTTCTGTTCCTCTTCGCATATCTTGCGGCAGCCGCCTGTGCGGTGTTGAAATCCCCATCTACAAGCGTCACCCGCGCATCCCCTATCTCCCTTATGTCCCTTAGCTTGTCCCTGTTTGCATGCCTCGGCATGAATATCCTGGCTTTCATGCCTTCTATGTCCGCATAGTATGCCAGGGAATATGCCATGTTCCCGGTGGACGCGCAGGCGATCTCGGTGAAGCCGTATTCTATCGCCTTCCCTATCTCTATGACGGACCCCCTGTCCTTGAACGACCTCGTCGGGTTGCCTGTCTCGAGCTTTAGGCAAGCCCCCTCCTTGCTCTTTACCGTCTTCGTGCTGCCTACCTCGTAGTGCCTGTACCTCCCTTTCGGGAGCAGGGGCTCATAGTCCCAGAATGCGGATGCGCCGGAGAAGTTGACCCTCCCTATCTGGTTGACTTCCAGAAGCCCGCCGCAACTACAGAGCTGGGAAGGGTATTCCCTCCCATATTCCTCCCCGCAGGCATCGCACGACAGGAAATAGTCCATCCCGTCACCGCTCATCAATCCTCCTGTAATGGAGCCCTGTCTCCCCTGTGTAGAGTTCGGAAGGCCTTATCAGCTTGTTTCCCGACGCCCAGTACTCCATTACGTGGGCGCACCATCCCGGCACCCTGCTCGAGGCGAATATCGGCGTAAAGAGTTCTATGGGTATGCCTGCATAGGCATATATCGGCCCTGCGAAGAAGTCGATATTGGGCCATATCCCTTTCTCCGGCGGGATTTTCTCCTTCATCACCCTTTCCACTTCCATGGCGGTGCTCGCCAGCTCCCTCACCTCCTCCGAGGCGGCATTCCTCAGCCCTTCCACCTCCTTCCTCATTATCTTTGCCCTCGGGTCATACGCCTTGTATACCCTGTGCCCGAATCCCATTATCTTCTCCTTCTTTGCGAGCGCCTTCGTTATGTAGGCTTCCGCATTCCCGGGCTTGCCTATCTCCAGGAGCATGCGCAGTGCAGCCTCGTCCGCTTCCCCGTGCAGCGGTCCCTTGAGGGTCGCAATGCCGGATGTCACGGAGGAATAAAGGTCCGAAAGCGTGGATGCCGTTACCATTGCCGAGAAGGTGGATGCGTTTGTGCTGTGCTCCGCCTGCAGCATGAACATCTTTTCGACGAGGTCCAGCTTGTGGCGTTCCATCCTATTCCCATGCATCATGTACATGAAGTTGTCCACATGGCCGAGCGAAGGATCCGGCTCAACATGCCCCTTCCCGTCCATCTCCCTCCCTATGGCGGCGGTGACCGTAGAGACCTTCGAGATAAGCCTTATGCATTTCCTGCCGTTCGCTTCAAGGGACTGGTCCTCCGCTTCATTGTCGTAGGTGGCAAGGGCGGAGACTGCTGTCCTTAGGACATGCATCGGGTCTGCGGCGACCCCCACCTCCTCCGCTATTATGTCAGTTATGCCTCTCGGCACTCTCCGTTCGGCTGCAAGCGATCTCTTGAACCCTTCAAGCTCTTCCGGCCCTGGAAGCTTCCCATATAGGAGCAGGTAGGAAACCTCCTCGAAAGAGGATCCGCTGGCAAGTTCCTCCACCGGATAACCCCTGTACCACAGTTTCCCGACGCTTCCGTCAATTTTGCATATCGCGCTCTCCGCTATCATGACCCCTTCAAGGCCTTTCATCACCCCATTCGGGACTCCCTCTTTCGGTTTTTTTATTTGGCCGGGCATCTAATCAAGTAAACGTGAAACTAAAAATCTATAAATATGCCCAGTTTCCAATAAGAGAAAACTCTATAATCTGAAAAACGGTAAAGGTGCAATTATATGTGCAAGGGGCAATAGCCCTGCAATTGGGGTGTTTGTTTGGCAAGGCAATATGACGTGATAATCGTAGGGGGCGGGATAACAGGGGCCTCCCTTCTATACACCCTCTCTAATTATTCTGATGTGAAGAAAGTCCTCCTGCTGGAGAAATACGACAAGATCGGCGGGCTCAACACGAGCAGCAGGAATAACGCCCAGACCCTCCATTACGGCGATATAGAGACCAACTATACCCTCGAGAAGGCAAAGAGCACAAAGGAGGCCGCCATGAAGGTGCTGCGGTATACATCATCCCTGGAGAAGAAAGGGAGGGAAAAGATAATATCCAAGTGCCAGAAGATGGTGCTGGCCGTGGGTGACGAGGAGATAGAAAGGATCGAGAATACCTATTCCCTGATAAAAGAGAGCTTCCCTGCCTTGAAGAAGATAGGTAAGACGGAGATAGGCCGTTTGGAGCCGAACATCGTCCGAAAGAGGGACAAGGGGGACAACATCAAAGCGCTATATTCCGGAACCGGATACATGGTGGATTTCGAGAGGCTCTCTAATTCATTCGTGGAGAACACCAAGAGGACGAGAGAAAAGCAGTACAGGGTAAGGCTCTCAACAAGGGTGACCGGCGTAACGAAGTCCGGCGGCATCTACAAGGTCTCTTCCACCGCCGGCGAGTTTTTCGCAAGATTCGTCGTATTCGCGGCAGGGACGTACAGCCTTTACTTTGCAAAATCCCTCGGGTATGACAAAAACCTCTCCATACTTTCCATCGGGGGAGGGTTCTATTACACCCCAAGGGTTTTGCGCGGCAAGGTCTACCGGGTCCAGAAGGGCGGGATACCCTTTGCCGCCATACATGGGGACCCCGACATAACGAACCCGAACATAAACAGGTTCGGCCCTACCGTTACCGTTCCCCTTGAACTTGAGAAGGGCCACATAGAGACGATGCCGGATTATATACGAAGCTTCGATTTCGACATGCCTACGGCAGTTAGCGTAAAGCGCATATTGCTGAACGAGGACGTAAAGCGCATACTTGCCAGGAATGCGGTATACGGGCTGCCTTTCATCGGCAAGTCCTCCTTCCTCAAGAACGAGGCATCCGTGATCGTGCCGTCCCTGAAATATGGGGATCTCACCCTCTCGAACGACGGAGGCATAAGGCCCCAGATAATAGACGAGGAAAAGAAGGCCCTCGTGCTCGGCGAGGGCAAGATAAACCATGACGAGGCGATATTCAACATCACTCCCTCTCCGGGGGCGACATCCTGCCTTGTCGGGGCATTGGAGGATACGATACGCATAACGGAACATCTCGGCAGGGAGTTCTACGAGGACAAGTACAGGCTCGAGCTTGGGGAGGTATCGACGGGCCTGCATTACCATCTCAGGTGACCCCCTCTATCTCCCGCGTTTTGCATGTCTGTGGCTGGGTCGGACGGTAAAAAGCCACGTGCCGATATGCCGGGTCATGATCCAGCAAAACATGCAAGAAAACGTTAATAATACGTAGGGGCAAACTCCTCATATACGGGTCTTTTCATGGCGAAAATCGTAGTGGTCACCGGTACACCAGGGGCAGGGAAGACAACAGTGATAAGAAACTCGAAAAAAGCCGGCAGCTACAAGATCGTAAGCGTCGGGGGGCTGATGGAAGAGATAGGGGTGGAAAGGAAATACGTCCATGACAGGGACGAGATAAGGAAGCTGAAAAACGAGCAGATATCGGAGCTCAGGAAAGAGGCCTTCCATAAGATTTCCTCGCTGGACGGCAATGTCATAGTGGATACCCATGCCTCTGTGGCAAGGCGCAGGAGGTACATCCCCGGCTTCCCCTTCGAGGCCCTCGAACACATGAAGGGGATAATAGGCTTGATATATATAGATTCTTCAGCAGAGGAGATAATAGCCAGAAGGGGGAGAGACTTGACGAGGGAGCGGGAGCTGGAGAGCAGGGAGGAGATAAACGACCAAAGAACCATAAATCTTTCGATGCTGTCCTACTATGCGTCATATTTAAATATTCCCTTATACATAATAGAGAACAAGGAAGGAAACATGGACGGGACCCTCAGCAATTTCGCCGAGGACCTGAAAGAGTTGTTCGGTGATGTTAATGAGCAGTAGTACAATATTCCCCCAAATGCCCCTCACGATGGAGCTGTCGATAATAGTAATAGCGATTTTATACTCGATGCTTACCATCTTCCTGCAGAGGAAGCTCTCGAACCCGAAGAAGATGAGAGAGCTTCAGCGCAAGTCGAAGAACCTCTCCAAGGAGCTGAACGAGCTTGTCAAGTCCAATGCTCCGCACGAGAAGATTTCGGAAAAGCAAAAGGAGCTGATGCCGATACTATCCGAGACCATGAAGGTGCAGTTCAAATCGATGATTGTTGTATTGCCCATATTCGCAATCATCTATTATGTGATGCTCCCCCACTTTTTCAGCACAACCCTGTATGTGAAGTTCATCGGAGAGCTCAACTACACCACGCTGTTTTTCATAACCGTGCTGCTTATAGGGGTGACGGCATCCGTAGCGATATTGCTATATGACAAGAAGAAGGCGGCCGAAGAGGAGAGAGTTCCAGAAGCGCCCCAAAAGGCATAATGTATCTATAATTTTGCATACAATATTTGTACCATATACAAGAAGGTGTTTTTTTGCCAAAACCAATGCACAGGTCAAAAAGCTTCAAAATAGTAAAAAGGAGGACGATTAGCGGGAAGAGGGTAATCCATTACAGGAGGGGAAAGAACGCCCAGCCCCATTGCGCGATATGCGGACAGGAGCTGAACGGAATCAGCCAGCATGGCGGGAAGAGCAGGAGGACGAACAGCAGGCTTTTCGGCGGGGTGCTATGCGCGAGCTGCACGGCCAACGTCGTGAAAATAAGAAGCAGGGTCGAAAGCGGAAACATGAGGCTCGACGACATAGGGGTAAGGGAGAAGCAATACGTCCTGCAGCTCTATCCCCACTGATCCCGGGATTTCATGATAAAAATCTGCATAAGCGGGTTCACTTCGACAGGAAAGACCACTCTCGGAGAGTCGGTATCCCTGCGTTTGGGCATACCTCACATAAATAATTCGTACAAGGACATCGTCGGGAACGGCGATGCCCTCATAAACCTCCAGAGGAATGTCGACAAGAAGTTTGCGCAGAAATTCGACAGCAATGTGCTGAAGCAGGCCAAGAAAGGAGACTGCGTCGTAACCACGTGGCTCTCGCCATGGCTGGTAAAGGACGCCACCGTGAGAATCTGGCTGGACTCCGATATGGAGGAACGGATAAAAAGGACTGCGAAAAGGGAGAAAATAACCAAGGCGATGGCCCGCAGTTACATAATGGAAAAGGACCGCACGAACATGAGGAATTTCAAGCGGGATTACGGGATAGACATAACGGACCATTCGATATTCGATGCCGTGATAAATTCGTCTCGGATGTCTGTAGACGAGATAACAGCGATAATATCGATAATGGCGCTTTCAAAAGACAAGAGGAATGCAAGGTGATGAAATGATTGTAGAAGAAGGGAGATTGTGCATAAAAAAGTTTGGCAGGGACGCAGGCAACAAGGCAGTGATAACTGCCATTGACGGCAAGGGGTTCGTCAAGATAATGACATCTTCCAGGAGGAAGGAGAGGAGATGCAACCTCAACCACCTCGAATTCCTTGACGAGGTCATAGATGTAAAGGACAAGGAGAAGGTCGCGAAGGCGCTGGCCTGATCCTTACAAACGGGCTTCCTACACTGCGCCTCAACCCCTTCTGGCATCTGGCCGGTATTATCTTGCGGTATGTTGTGCATATGCCGCAATAGGGTTCCTCTCTTCCTATATTACGGTTCCTTGAACTAAGGGGTCATTGAACATCCTTGATCACAACGCCGAGCATTTCGTCCAACCTTTGGGCAATGCCTGCCAATCCGTTAAATTCTGAGAAAAGTTCAACCGCGTTCTGGACAGCCACATGTGTTTTACCGCTTTCCTCATAGATATAAATTCTCAATGGCGGAACTATGCCTGCCCTTAGGTCTCTGTCAAAAACTTCCTTGGCAAGCTTCGGGTTAAAGACCTCTAGGATTTTATTCCCTCTTATCTCAACCCCGACCTTCTTCAAATTAGACTGTGCGTCTATGGCCGAAATGACCTTCAGGCCGTTCTCATTCACAGATTTCTCAAGAAGCTCCACCGTCTCTGCGAATCCAAATTTTGAAACTATCTCCCTCACTTTCATCCTTATCATCTCCTTTCATATGAATCCCCGTATTTTATATTATTATCCGTCCTATCAACGAAGTCTCCTGCCTATATTGACAAGAGTCTCCTGCTGCCCAAAATGGCGCCGGGGACACTTGCCGCCAATAATATAGCGATATTGACTATCATTCCAGGCAGCGGGGAATATTAC
>JAKARM010000016.1 GCA_021822165.1 Microcaldota archaeon
CCGACGACTATCGGATCGGCAGGACCCATAGGCACGCCGAGATTATGCTCCGCCACCAACCTGCCGGAAGTGGTCAGCGTGATTTCGGTGCCGTTGAAGTTCACCAGGAATACATATCCGTTATACACGGTGGGGTTCGAAAGGTCGGGTCCAGAATCGAATTTCCACACCAAGTGGCCGGTGGTGGCGTTTATGGCGTAAAGGACGCCGATGGAAAGGGTGTCTGAAAACACAGTGCCGTCCCAGACGGTGACAGATGGCAACGTTATCGGAGGCTTTACCGGTTGGTACCCTGTCCCTTCATCAAACCTCCACATTATATGTCCATCGGTAAGATTGACACCCACAAGGATGGGCTGTATGGACTTATTATTAGGAAGGGCGCGGGCGAGGAATGAATTCGGGCCGTTATATCCGGATATTACGGTATTGCATTTTATGCAGATGGCCGGAGACATGCCCCCGCTGCCGCCCCTGGAACCCGTATAAGCGGCATACCATATTATTTTGCCATTAGTGGCATTTATGGCATAGAATCCGCCTGGTTCAGTCGCCCCAAGATAGATTATGCCATTGAGGAGGACGGGGGAAGACATGCTGTCGAAATAACCAAGCGGCCCTATTGTTGTCCCCTGGTCGACGAACGTATATCTATTGGCAATGGGGCTGCCGGCTATAGGACTGCCGATTACGGGGTTGCCGATTATATGGCTGCCGATTATGGAAGTATTGATCTGGAAATTCCCGGTTACTGGGGTGTTGACTATTGAATTTGCTTGCGGGATTGTTATGTTGGGGTTGGCCGAAGACGCATGGTACGGGATGCTGGTCATGAATAGGCTTGTATCCCATATAAGTTTCCCGGTGGTGGCATTGACTGCGAATGCCTCTGCGTTACCATCCCCCTCTATAATCATCCCGTCGTAGTAGACCGGCGTCGGCATGTCGGTGCCTGCGGTGCTGTATTTCCAGATCATCTTTCCGGTGGTCATGTTCAAAGCGGCTATGAAATTTATCCCGTTCCCCCTCGTTGCCCTTTTGACTTCCGTCCCGTTCACTACGGAACTTGATAGGTTGAAAACCGCATTCCCGAGCCCGATTATTGCCATGTTGTTTATTATCAAAGGCTGGGTCATGACGTCGTTGGGAAACTTATCCGTCCAGATAATGGAGCCGTTCAGGAGGTTCACTGCGACGACCCCGCCTGTGCCCTCGAGGAAATTGGTTTTATTAGTCACTGTCAACGTAGCCACCATGGTATTGCCGTAAAGGGTGGGATCCACTATCACCATGCCTGCAAGATGGAGATCTAATGGCGCTATCGTCCTGTTCAGGATATAGATATGCTGCGGGTTCCCCTCGAACTGGTAGACGGGATAGAAGGGATTTTGCTTAGCCAGCAGATAAGGGAGGGATCCGGAAATGAAATAGAGGGCCCCGAAAACCAGGAACAGGGCTATCAGTGCGGCCGAAACTTTGTTGTACCTCTCTTGGCCGGCGGATTTCCCGGTATTTAAACCATTCGGCATTTTTACACTTTTTCAGAGGATATGCGGTGTGGCGCCCGCATTTAATATACGCACTATCGATGATATTACATAACGGATTTATAAATATTCCTATCTCGCGGGCTTTGCTGGTAAAATAACGGTACCTGCCGGCCCTTCGAACTTCGGCGTTGCTTTTGGATGAATGGCCCAATGGTCCACGGCCCCTCATGCATCGTATATGTCAATTATCGATGTTGCGATGAACATCTTAGGCCGTTTTCTGTCTGCACGGCTATCCTGTTGCAAAATGCCCTCTTTCACCGCCTCGTACACCGATGCCTTGGCTGCCGGATAGCTAACGCCCATCAACTTCGCGGCCATCGGTATGGTTATTATCGGATGCGCGAAAAGCATGTCAGCCAACTTCAGCGCGGTAGAACGCCCTGTTCCCTTGAGGGTTTTGATTATCTCCCCACGGTATTCGAGGAGTTTGGAGGATTTGGATAATACGCTTTCGGACTGCTCTATCATGCCCTTCATGAAGAACTTTACCCATTCGGCATACCTTCCAGATGTGCTCACTCCAAGAAGGAGCCTGTAATACTCCTCCCTGTTCCTCTCGAAATAGGCGCTCATGTACAGCAGGGGCTGCTCTAGTTCGCCGTACTTTATCAGGTATAGCATGACGAGCAATCTGCCAATCCTCCCGTTGCCGTCAAGGAAGGGATGTACGGCTTCGAATTGGTAGTGCATGAGCGCGACCTTTATTATGTTAGGATTTCCTACTGCGGACATATAGGAGAAAAGACCGTCAAGCAGCCCACGCACGATCTCGGCTTTAGGCGGGACGTACACCGCATCGTTCAGGTCGGGAAATCCTGCCCGGGATATGTAGTTCTGCACCTCGCGTATCTTGCCAGGCATGCCACGTTCGCCCCTGACGTGCCTCAACAATGCAGAATGGAGCTTATTGACGAAATTCGAGTTTATGTCGCTTCCAGCCTTTATCATGTTTATTCCCATCTCCTGAGCCGCCACGTAATTGGATACCTCGAAAAGGTCTCCCTTCGTTTCCGACTTTCCGGACCCGAACGATGCCTCGGCCTCCAATACGTCGTAAAGGGTGCTTACAGTGCCTTCGATTTTGGAGCTAAGAACCGCTTCCTTTCTCAAGTATGGCCGTATGAACAGCATTGCGGAAAAGTCCATTGTCATATCAAAGCCCATTTCAAGGCTTTTTAGTTCACCGATTGCCTCACTGGCCCTAAGAAGCAGATCGAGGAGCTCATCATCTATGCTGAAGTCCACCGGAAGCTCTGCAGGTATGAAGTAATAATATCCCTTCGCTTCATCCCTTTCGAGCCTGCCTTTGGTATTGTCGAAAACTGTAATATCCATAGAACACCCCATTATTAATTAAATTATGTAGTTTTGAATTTAAATATCTTCCTTTTAATTAAATTAAACCGAGAATAATTTAATTAGATTTGGGGTTATTAAACTTTATTAACAAACAAGCAGTTGATTAAACTTTTGGAGCTTTAGTGTGACATCCTCCACCAGCGAACGGCGTGGGCTTCCCGCCGCCCTTGCTTGCAGAGGGGGTCACCGCAAACCTGCCAGGAATTCGGATATGTATTTGGCTACGATTCCAGGGTGGGTATATTGCGGGCTGTGGCCGGCCCCTTCCACCACGGAAAGGCGGCTACCCGTTATGCCTTCCTTGAAGTAGTTGGAATATCCGATGGCAATCAACGGATCGGCGGACCCCCATATGATCAATGCCGGCAGATGGATGTTTGCTAGAAGAGGCAGGTCAAGCAGCTCCTTGTCCATGCTCCCTATTATCGCCTCCATGGAGGCGGGATTATTTGAACCTGTCGCCAGGGCGTTCTTCAATAGCAGGCTTCTTGTTTTCTCGAGATCTCCGCTGCTGATGGTGTCGTCCAGCTTCGCCCTGAGCCCGGCGCTGTCTATGAGGACCAATCCGGACAGAGGGAAGCCCGACGATGCGATGAGCGCCGCGACCCACCCGCCATAGGAGTGGCCGACGAGGCAGGGTAAGATTATCCCGTACCCCTTGAAAAACTCCTCCAGCGCTGCGGCCTGCGTCATCGCGGTATACCCCGGCAGGGGCATGGAGGAACCGCCATGGCCGATAAGGTCTACAAGATATATGTCGAGATCGCCAGCCATGTAAGCCATGAGCTTGCGCCACGAGCCGGTATCGGCTCCTAGCCCATGCAGGAACACCATGCTCCGCCCCCCTCCCGGCCTGTGCATGAAATGGATCTTGCCGAAACGGCAGGTATAATACCCCTCCTCAAAATAGTTCTCCAAGATATCCGCCATCCGATTACCCTTTCATGAAACTGGAAACCCTCCTGGCCACGATCCCTGGATGGGTGTAATGGGGGGTGTGCCTCGCCCTATCGACTATCGATAGCGTGCTATCCGGTATGCCCCTCCTGAACTCGTGCGCATGCGCAACAGGGATCCTGCCGTCCTCCCTCCCCCAGAGGATCAATGTCCTTGCCGCTATCCTGGCCAGAAGCTCCCCGGTCAGGTGCCCTCCATTAAAGCCTTCGAGGAGGAACCTCTTCACGACCCTTATGCCTGCGCCTGTCCTCTTGCCCTTCAGGACCGATGAAAGCCCGCTAATGTATTCCCCCTTTGCGCCATCGTCCATCTCGCCGAGATGGCTGTAGAGGCCGGAGGGATCCTCGAGGATGAGCCCCTCGAGGCCGGGCGACAGGGAGGGAAACGATGCAAAATAGGCGGACACCCATCCGCCATAGGAGTGGCCCATCAGGTAAAAACTGCCTCCAACATGTTTTCCTATAAAAGCCGAAAGGATGGATGCCTGCGCGGAGACCGTAAATTCCCTCGGGGCGTCCGACCCGCCGTGCCCAGGAAGGTCTATCGCATATATGTCTATCCCCTTCGGCAGACGCTCCGCCAGCTTGTGCCATGACCCCATTGTCGCGGCGAGGCCGTGGACAAGCACCAATTTCTTCCCATCACCATGTCTCCTCCCATACCGTATCCTCCCGGAGGGAGTTTTCGAAAAGCCGTAATCATCGCACCAATCCAACCAACCACCCGCGCCGATACCTGCAAGCCCATGCGCCCGCCCTAAAGGTCAGGCTATCCTACCGTACACCGCCATGGTCTCGCCGGCGCACCTCTCCCATGTAAACTTTCTCGCATATCTCATCGCGGAGGCCCTCTCCTTCTCGTTATAGCCATTGCCTGCCAGCTCCTCCAATATCCCTGTCATCTCCTCTTTGCTGGAAGCCACGAAGCAATGCTTCCGCACCTCCGCAGGGATCTTCCCGCCCTTGTATATCACGACCGGAAGGCCGCGGGCCTGAGCCTCGAGGATCGGGAAGCCGAACCCTTCATAGAGGCTCGGGAAGACAAAGGCGTCGAAGCGGTCGTAGGTTTGCACTATTCCGCCTTCCGGCGCGAACCCCCCGAACTTTATGCGCCTGTCCTTCGCCGCCAGCTTCGAAAGCTCTGCGAACTGGTAGGAGCTGTTCCCGTAGAGCAGCATGCGCATTTTCTTCCCCTCTGCAGCCATGAATGCGTCTATGGCAAACTTCACGTTTTTCCGCATTCGGAAGGCGCCAAGGTAGCCGACCGTGAAGGTCTCTCTTCTCTTCTCCGGCGGCCTTGTAAAAAAGCGGCTGTCCAGGCCGTGGCTGACCACGTATATGCGGCTCTTGTCATAGCCGAGCTTCACCGCATCGTCCCTCGTCAGGGTGGAATTCGCTATCAGATAGTCGGAGCTGAGCGAACGTATTAGCCCCTCTCTCAATATCCTCGTATGCAGCCATCCCTTGAGCCCGACGCTCCTGTCGGCATCCAGCTCGGGGGCGAATATCGGCTGGAAATCATGCTCGGTCGTCAGGGTTACGGCCTTCCCCGCCCTGAAAGGAAAGCCGAACCTGAACTTTGGTATGTGCACAATATCATACCTCCCGAAATCCTCGAAGGCGATCCCGGCGAGATAGGAGCCGAGCGTGGGAAAGGATGCCTTGCGCGCCCCGTTCCCAAGCTTGCGCCGGACATTCCTGTAAAGTTCGTAGACGTACCGCTGCGTGCCCTCGCCGATGCCCTTGTCGAAATCCCCGTCAAGCCCAAGAAAAGCGACTTTCATGTTATGACCTTATAGAATAGACCGCGGCGCCGCCTTCCTGGAAGGCGCAACCCCGAGATACCTTAGCGCTGTCGGCCCTATATTGCGCACGTTCATCTCCGCCCTCTCGAAGGGCTTCAGCCCCACCCCTTTTCCGAAGATCCCGAATACCCCGTATCTCGTATGGTCCCCGCTCTTCGCCAATTCGGGCGGCATGAAGTCCGAGGTCTTGGAATAGTTGAATATATCCATGGTATATCCCTCTTCCGCCTCTACAAGGAGATCGGGTGCTATGAAGAGCTTCGTGCCCTTGTAGTAGTCGTCCCCGTCGAAGACGTTCTTGACAAGCCTCTTGCCCTCCCTTGTCCTGATCCTTTTAAGCTCCCCCGTAAGCTTAGCTTTCAATGCCTTCTTGGAGGAGAGGGGCACCGTTGCCTTCGAAAACCTCCTGTCGTTTATCCAGATCGTACCCACGACGAGGTTGGACACGGAGGCGAAGGCGCTGGTATTCCTCATGTCTAGGTCGAAATCATGTATCCTCGTAAAATCGCCGGAAAGGGGTGGAGAGGACACTTTCCGCACCGCCGAACGGACCGCATGTTTAACGCGGTGCGGCATCTTGTCGTATATGCCCCTCAGCCTCCCGCTGCTTATCAGCCTTTCCCTGATGGCATAGAGCGCCCTGCTTTTCTCCGCGGCGGTTTTCTCCGCGACGGCCGTTCCGGGATGCGATGTGCCAGGGGAGGCGAGCGAGGCATACCCCTTGTTTATCATCCATGAATTGAGGAGGAACTTCTCCCTTATCGGCTGGGCGCCATGGTCCGAAACAAGCATGACCGCATAATCCCCTCCGCGATCCGCGGCATATTTGCCCACCCACGAGATGAAAGAGGATATCTCCCTGTAGAGGGGGTAGAGATGCCGCTCCCAATCGGAATTCAGGGTGTAATGCTGCACCCTGTCGGTCTCGGTGAAACAGATGAATGCCATGTCATACCCCTTCCCCTCCATCATCGACTTCGCCATTTCCGCCCTCTGCCTTATGCTTTCGGAATAGATGCGGGAGGCCTCAGCCATCTTGATCTCCCCAGATTTCATCTTGCCCTCGATCTGCGGCTCCCCTTCAAAACCCGCCATCTTCGCGGCCTCCTTTACGCGCTTGGAGGAGAACTTAGGGGGGAGGGGCCATCCGGTCATCAGGTCTACATCCCTTCCGGCATCCGGACGGACCACCATCGCAGGGGTTATCACAAGGCTCTTCATGCCCTTCCCGGAAAGGACGTCCCAAAACGGGGGGGTCTTCTTCTGGTCAAAATAGGCCAGCTGCTTGGTATAATCCCTGTCGAGATAGAAAAAGTCAGGTATGCCGCTCTCGCCGGGATCGAGCCCCGTATACATGGTTGGCCATGAAGGGCCGGTCATGGGGGGGAGCACCGATTCCAGGGGGGCAAGCAGGCCGCGCTCGCGGAAAAGGTCGAAGCCGCCCATCCCTTTCATCGATGAGAGCCTGTCGAGTATCCAGAGAGGCGCTGCATCGATACCTATAAGATAAAGTTTCTTCCCTTCCATTACCGCACACCGGACCGGAGCAACCGTCAAAGAATTATCTATGACTAGGTGCGCTTAAATTTATATACCCCTGCCAACAGGGGAGGGCGCCGCGGATGGCCGATAGGCACCTTCCAGGACGGGGTGCAGGGAGAAAGGGCAGCCCATCCTGAATCAGGCAGGCAGCCTGTACCCCTTTATTGTAAGGGAGTTCGCAACCACCGTGACCGAGCTGAAGGACATCGCGAAGGCCGAGAGCATGGGCAGCGTGTTGTACATGCCGAGCCCGAAGAATGGCACCAGCGCGCCGGCCGCAACTGGTATCAGGATTATGTTGTACCCGAATGCCCAGAAGAGGTTCTGCCATATCTTCCTGACCGTCATCCTGCCTATTTCCAACGTTCCGGCGACCCCATAGAGCCCGTTCCTCATGAGTATGACGTTCCCGGCGTCGGCTGCCACGTCGGTCCCCGATCCCATCGCTATCCCGAGGTCTGCCTGGGCGAGCGCGGGGGCGTCGTTTATCCCGTCGCCCACCATGGCTACCACCTTGCCCTTCGCCTGGAGCCCCTTTATCCTCTCCGCCTTCTCGGAGGGCTTCACCCCGGATATGACCTCAGCTATGCCGAGCTTCGAGGCGACGGCCTTCGCCACCACCTCGTTGTCCCCGGTAATCATCATCGTAGTTATGCCGCGTGCATTGAGCCTCTTTACCACCTCTGCCGCCTCCTTCCTCGGCATGTCCGAAAGCGCAATGATGCCGGCCGCCTGCGAATCCACCTCGAGATAGAGGACCTTCTTTCCGGAGCGCTCGAACCCCTCCGCCATTTTCGCGAGCCCGCCGGAGGGCCTGGATGCTTTAGAGAGCAGGACCTTCTTCCCGCGCACGACTGCCGCGACCCCGCTGCCCTCTATGTACTTGAACTTCGACGGGAGGGCAAGCTTGATCCCGCGGCCCTGCGCATAGCCGACTATCGCCTTTGCGATAGGATGGCTCGACTGCATCTCCGCCTCTGCGGCATATGCCACCAGATCATCCATCCTATAGCCGCCTGCGGGGGCGACGTCTGACACGGTGAGCCTGCCCTCGGTCAGCGTGCCGGTCTTGTCGAACACTACGGTGTCGACCTTGCTCGCCGCCTCATAACTTGCCCCTGTCTTGACGAGTATGCCGTTCTCCGCCGCCTTCCCCGAGGAGACGACAAGCGCGGCAGGGGTGGCTATGCCGAGGGCGCATGGGCATGCGATGATGAGCACGCTCACGAACACCAGCAGGGAATAGGCTGCGCCGGCCCCGAGGAGGTACCAGATTGCAGAGGATAAGAGCGCGACTGCGACGACAACAGGGACGAAATACGAGGAGACGCGGTCGGCGAGCTTCTGGATTGGCACCTTGCTCGACGATGCGGCATGCACTACAGAGATAATCTGGAAAAGGGTGGAATCCTCCACCTTCCGCGTGGCGCGCACCTTGACAGGGGAATCCTGGTTTATCGCGCCGGACGCCAGGCTGCCCCCTTCCTCCTTCTCGGAGGGGAGGCTCTCGCCGGTTATCGCGGACTCGTCAAACGAGCTGGATCCCTCTACGATCACCGAATCGGTAGGGACCCTCTCCCCGGCCTTCACGAGCAGGATATCGCCGGGCACGATCCTGCTTGATTCGACCTCCGCCACAGAATCCCCCTTCACCAGGTGGGCGGTTTTCGGAAGGAGGGATACGAGCTTGTCCACCGAGTTCGAGGCGTTCTCCTCAGCCATGTGCTGTATGAGATTGCCTGTCAGTATTAGCGAGATGATTATCGTTGAGGTGTCAAAGTAGAGCGAATGCGTAGGGAAGATGTGCGGGAGGAAAACAACGACTGTGCTGTATGCCCATGCCGCAGTGGTGCCTACGGCAATCAAGAGGTCCATGTTCCCCGCGCGGTTGCGTATCGCGTCCCGGGTGCCCAGGTAGAACCTCCTTCCGGAATAGAACTGCACCGCGGTGGCCAGAGCGAACATGAGGTATGCAGAGAACTGGAACCTCACGAGATACGTCATCGCGACGACCGCGGCGGTCGCCGGCCATGCGAGGTATAGCGACTTCCTCAGCGACTTCATCTCCTCTTCGGGCTTCTCGAACTCGAACTTGCAGCTGTTGCTGCAGAAGAAGTATTTCCTTCCGTACTTTACGCTCTCGAGCGTAGCCGTGCTCTCGTCGACATACATACCGCAGATAGGGTCATTGGCCATCGGGCGAATTCACCTTCCGCTTAATGCACCATCCACTATCGCCACCATCTCCTGCTCTGCCGCCTTCATGTCGTCCTTCGATATGCCGGGAATCATCATGCTCACAACGGTAGGAAGAAGCGCCGCAATCTCCACGCCGTTTTCCCCGCCAAGCACCGCTATCTTGCAAGGGAGGCATAATGAAGAAAGGACGTTCTTCGTGAGGACGGTATTTGCATGCCTCGCAGAACAGATCTCGATTATTTTTATAGGGGAGTGCGCAAACCCCTTGGAGGCCAGCCTCTCCCTTATGTCGTAGATATTGAAGACTGCCCAACCATGCCTCTCCACCGAGGCGAGCGCAGCGGACATTGTACCCTCCATGTCCTTCCCGCTCTTCACCACATATGCAATCTCGTTCAATTCCATCCAATCAACCATTTGCTGTCAACCATTTTTGTACTTATCCGGAGCGGCGTCAAACTTGGCCTTGCACGCAGCAGAGCAGAAGAGGTACTTCCTGCCCTCCTTCACGCTGGAAAACCTTTCATCATGGACTTCCATACCGCATACTACGTCTTTCATAGAATCGCCAGCCATCCAATGCACCAAAACCAGTAGGCTTTACCCAAACCTTGACGTCCTCTCCTATCTCAAGGTAACTTTTTATAGATGTCCCTTACAGATGTTCACCTCTCGAAAAACCATTACTCTTCAAACGGCACGAAGGAATTAACGGTGGTTACCGACATGCCAGATATGTGGCTTGTGCCCAGCACTATCGCGTTGCCAATCACCCTGGCATCTCCGGATATCGAGGCATAATCCGATATGTATGCCTTGTCCCCGACGAATGCCCAGCCGGACACCTTTGCATGGCCGTCCACGACCGCCATGCCGGAAATGGTCGCGCCGCCGGAGATTTCCGCATCGCCCTGCACCTTTGCATTGCATTCTGCTTTTGCATCCCCGCATATGGTCGAGTTTCCGTCGGCGACTGTGCTGTCGAGAAGCTTGGCGTTATCCAGCAACAGCGCATGCTCGCCGAGATGTGCGGATGGGGCGGCGGTGGCGGAACCCTCTACGAACCCGCCGGTGCTCCCGTCCGGATTCTTGTGCCTCCTGAAAACCCTCTTGGAGACTATGGCGCTATCAATCTCTTTCCCCAGGCTCCTCAACTCGTTAATTCCGGAAAAAGTCAGGACTTGCATCTCCTGGCGGCCCCTTAGTAAAAGAGGTATGGCGCATCCATAATCTAGTTCTCGCATTAGCGAAGGAGGTGATAAGGTTCCACGCACATATTCCAATTCAGGAAGATGGCGACGTTTTTCTGCCACTGCATCACGCAGAGTTAGATTATTCCTATAATCACAATACACCATATTCCTATTTAAGCATATGCATGATATCAGCCTTGCCAGAACTTCGAACCTATGCGATATTCTTCCCCTCCCCAGGGTGAAGGGTGCGGGATTTTCCTCCTGCTTCGGCGAAATCTATAATTCTCCTTTCGGCTGCCGCCCTGTCTGCGCATAGAAGGGCGACCTTGCTGCTCTCATGGTAATCCACGAGGAGGTATCCGGATAGATCCGCTACCTCGGATGCGAACGCCATTATCTCCTCCTTGCCCGGCATCTGGCCGTAGGTGAGACCGCGCCCTTCCCCCCTTGCGCCCCCGACGAAAACAAAGCCCTTCACCTCGACGTAATCCGGTTTCCCTTTCTTTATAAGTTCGGCATAGCCCGCGGGATCAAGCATGTTCAACCCTTTCACCAGCGTCATCCTGAAGGCCTTCCGGGTCTCCAAGCCATGGAAGACCTCCAGGAACTCCATGAACTTCTGCCACGCGCCTACAGTCTTGGGCCTGACAGTCCTCTCGTAAACCTCCCTGTTCGGCGCCTGCACGGAGACGTATAGCTGCGTAGGCATGGTTCCGAGCGAGGCGAGGGCCTTCGCCATGGTGCCGTTGGTCACCAGGAAAGTGCTTATCCCCCTTGCATGGAAGGCGCTGATGAGCTCGCCCATCTTGGGATAGAAGAGAGGTTCGCCGGTAAGGCTCAGCGCGACATGGCGCGGCTCGTTAGCCTCCAGCCATCTTGTACGGTCGACATTCTCCATCCCCTTGAACCCGCTTACCAGCCGCCTCTGCTCCTCTATCATGCCGTCCGCTATCCCCTCAGGATCGTCCCAGGAGGCGACCGCATTAAGCTCGTTCCACTTTATTCCGGCCTCCTCGGGAATTATCCTCCAGCAGAAGGCGCATGCGAGATTGCAGCCTATCGCCGGGGATGCCTGGATGCACCTCCAGCTCCTGATCCCATAGAACCTCTGCTTGTAGCATGTCTTTCCCCCCTTCTTCATGCCGCTCGATGCATAAGCGCAGATCTTTACGGCAGAATGCGCTCCGACGAAATGATATCCCTGCTTCTTCATCATGCGGAACAGGGAGTCGGGCAGGCGGCGGCGGGAAGCGTCTCCGGGGGTTCTGGATGGTTCGTTCATCTCTCTCGCCAAACTCCGGCAGGGAAGCCCGCACCTTTTGGCAGCGGGGCGGATTACCGGATATCGGTAAGTATATTTCTCAAAACATATATATTTGACCATCCGCATCGGGCAGAAGATCCCCATTCTGTGCGCGATGTTATAAAAGAGGTGCCGGTCTAAAGGCATCCTGATAAACTTTAAATACCTTGAGGGGTTATCTATAGTCGCCATACCGCAACATGCCCGGATGCACATGGGTGCAGCCGCGCGTTCTGTGTGGGATGGGGGTTTTTGTGGTTGCGATGCATGATTTTAAGACTACCGACGACATAAAGATCCCGCCGAAGCTCATAGACCAGATCATAGGGCAGAAGCGGGCCGTCGAGATAATAAAAAAGGCCGCAAGGCAGAGGAGGAACGTACTGCTCATAGGCGACCCGGGGACTGGGAAGACGCTTCTAGCGCAGGCGATGGCGGAGATGCTCCCGATCACCGCCCTTGAGGACGTTCTGGTCTACAGGAACGAGAACGACGAGAACACCCCTGTGGTGAAGACGGTAAAGACCTATCCGAATGGCAAACCGAAGGAGGGGAACCAGGACGGGCAGGGAAGGATACTGCTCCAGAAGGAGAGGGTGAAGAACAGGATGTCCCTTAGCAAGGGAGGCTCGATAATAGGGCCTGCGGTGACCGCAATCGTGATAATACTGTTCATACTCACGCTTACCAACATCATAAAAGGGTATGAGCAGATAGTTGTGGCCGCGCTCATCCTCGGCGTCATGATATTCGGCTCGATGCTGCTATTCATGAGCTCCATGACCAGGAGGATGGGGATGCCAGGGCTCTCCGACACATCCGAGCCCAAGCTCATAGTCGACAACACAGGGATGGAACATGCGCCCTATATCGATGCGACGAGCGCAAAGGCCGGGTCGCTCTTCGGGGACGTAAGGCACGACCCGCTGCAGAGCGGCGGGCTCGGCACCCCTGCGCACCTAAGGGTGGAAAGCGGGGCGGTGCACAAGGCAAACATGGGGGTGCTCTTCATAGACGAGGTATCCACGCTCGACGGGAAATCGCAGCAGGAGCTGCTCACCGCGATGCAGGAGAAGAGGTACCCCATAACAGGGCAGAGCGAGATGAGCTCCGGCGCGCTTGTCAAGACCGCGCCCGTCCCTAGCGATTTCATACTTGTAGCTGCGGGGAACCTGCAGGACATCCAGCGCATGCACCCGGCGCTGAGGTCTAGGATACGGGGGTACGGATACGAGGTGTACATGGAGTCGGTGATAGACGACACGGAGGCCAACAGGAAGGAGTATGCGAGGTTCGTGGCGCAGGAGGTCAGGAAGGACACAAAGATACCGCCGTTCAGCAGGGAGGCAGTCGAGGAGATAATCGAGGACGCCAGGAGGAGGGCCGGTAGGAAGGGGAAGCTCACGCTCGTGCTCAGGGACCTCGGCGGGCTCATAAGGGCGGCAGGGGACATAGCGAACGAGAGGGAGGCGAAGATCACCACAGGGGAGGACGTAGTAAACGCGCTCAAGCTCGCCAGGCCGATAGAGGCCCAGGTGATATCGCAGGAAATAGAGTACAGGAAAGACTACAAGGTGTTCAACACGAGCGGCTTCAGCGTAGGGAAGGTGAACGGTCTGGCGGTGGTGGGGTCCTCCGCAACCCTCTCTTCGGGGATAATAATACCGATAGTCGCAGAGGTCACCTCCGCAAGCTCTAGGGCGGAGGGGAAGGTCATACCTACCGGCAAGCTGGGCAAGATAGCCAGCGAGGCGGTGAAAAACGTAAGCGCGATCATAAAGAAGCACATGGGGAGGGACGTTGCCAACTACGACATGCATGTGCAGTTCCTCCAGACCTATGAGGGGATAGAGGGGGACAGCGCAAGCATATCGGTAGCGATAAGCATAATATCGGCCATGGAGAACATACCGGTCGACCAGTCGATCGCGATGACAGGATCCCTCTCCGTAAGGGGGGCCGTGCTGCCGGTGGGCGGGGTGACGAGCAAGGTCGACGCGGCGATCAGCGCCGGGATAAAGAGCGTCATACTCCCAGCAAGCAACCAGGGGGACGTTTATATAAGCAAGGACAGGCTGAAGAGGATAAAGATAATCCCCGTAAGAACCATCGCCGAAGTGATAAAGTATGCGATGAAGAAGACCAAGAGGCGCGAGGAGATAATAAAGGAGCTCGAGGGATATACGTAGGCGGAGAAATGTTTGAGTGGTCATGATGGGCAAAGCTGCGGAGAAGGAGGAGGGGGCGAAGGAGATTCTCGAGGGGTTCGGGGACTCCATCCTTGCGGACATAGGCAGGGGAAAGAACCCGAAGTTCGTCACATCGGTAAGGTCCAGGTCCAACATAATATACGACGAGAAGAATGGCTTCCTCAGGCTCGGCAGCTCCAAGGAGGAGAGGAACTTCCTGAACGTGGCGCAGAGCAAGAGGTTCATGCAGACTGTGGCGATATGCTCGAAATGCCATAAGTTCGTCGACGAGAACCTCCATACGTCCATAAGGGGGCTCTTCTACCAGCTCAAGTACTCCCTGGGGGAGGAGATAGACGAGAACATATTCAACGAGCAGAGCGAATCCAACCCGCTCATAGAGGACATAGAGGTCGCCCTGAACGTCAAGAGGGAAGACCTGAACCTCAACGCCAATAGGAAGGGCGTCCTCTCCGGGGATGTAAGGATATTGGACACCTTCGGGGGCGAAAGGCTGGAGATAGACGCGAGCAAGATGGGCAGGAGCGGATGGAGCATACCCAGCAATGTCGACAGCGAGATGGAGTTCACCGACATCAAGGCGAAGTACGTGCTGGTGGTCGAGAAGGACGCGCTATGGCAGAGGCTCAACGAGGACAGGTTCTGGAAGAAGGACAACGCGATACTTATATCGCCCCAGGGGCAGGCCTCGAGGGGGACCAGGCGGCTCATAAGGAAGCTCGCGGACACGGGGCTTCCGGTCTACGTCTTCAACGACGCGGACGCATGGGGATGGTACATATACTGGACGATAAAGACAGGCAGCATGAACCTCGCATACATAGGCAGGGAGATCGCCACCCCCGAGGCGAAGTTCATAGGGGTGACGATGTCTGACCTCGAGCAGTACGAATTCCTGAACAAGATGACCATGAGGGCAACGGAGGTCGACCTTAAGAGGACGCAGGAGATGCTCTCCTACCCGTGGATAAACAAGCACAAGGAGTGGGTCGCGGAGCTGAAGAAGGTCCTGAAGGACAAGAAGAAGCTGGAGCAGGACACGCTGCAGGGGCCCAGGCTCACGTTCGTAGGGGATTACATAAGGGAGAAGATCAGCAGCGGCAACGTCCTGCCGTAAGCGGCATCAGACCACCCCTATGGTAGCCGTGCTCTTCATGCTGTTTATGACATGGCTGTAGTCCATGAAATGGGACATCACGGTAACCCTGAGGGTATATTCGCCCTTGTCCGTGTTCAGCCCCCCAAAAAGCTCCACCTTTAGCTCCTTCGTCTCGTTCGGGGCGATCTCTCCGACCTTGAACTCCTTGGTCTTTACCATCTCCATCTTGTCCATGCTTATCATGTCCGGCAGGTCGAGGGAGAGTGATGTCAGCAGCTGTTCCTCGCCGAGGTTTTTTATGCTGACGCTCATAACGAGGGAGTTGCTCTTGTGCGCATAAAGCCTGTAGGGCGTCATCCTCATCACGAGGGAATATGGGACAGAGGGCTTCTGTGCATCCTTCTTGCGGAATAGGTCGAATAATGACATTTGCTCACCTTACAACCGATAGGCATTTTCAGTTTTTACCTTGGGCTTTATAATACTTAGCGTAGTAATATATATAAGTTAGTGAGATGGCGTTCCAGTAGAACCTGCATATGTTTAAACCTATGTCGGTTGCGGCGGATGATATGCCTACGAAATATACTATGACATGGTCGGACAGGCTTGCATACACCATACACAAGGCCTCTCTCAGGAAGGAGGACCAATTCACGGACGAGGACAGGCGAGCGAAGGTAGCAGCAGTGCTTATTGCCTCTTTTTCTTCATGCCATTCGTGGCGCACGCACAAATGCATAACGGAGGGGATGCTTGTTGCCCCTTCTACAGAGATAAAGGAGGAATTCTCCCTTGCGCTCTCTGAAAGATGGAGGAACGTAAGCTCGGCAGACGTGCGGGAGGTGGCGACGGCTGGGATAACGGATAGCATGTTTTCCAGGTGGATGTTCTCCAATGTCGATAAGGAGAGGCATGCGCAGTACAGGGAGGCATGGAACAGCCTGAAGAACGGGCTCGCCAATTACACAGAGGAGGAACCCGAGGAGAGGGGGGCAAGGGAACTTCCGGTAAGCATCAGGAGGGACAGAAACGCAGTAAAGAAAAGGGCATACCTCAGATGATACCGC
>JAKARM010000035.1 GCA_021822165.1 Microcaldota archaeon
CCGATTTCTCTCCGCCGCCAGGGGGTTTCACCCTCAATAACCTAAAATATGCCACGCCGCTCGCGAATTGCAGTATCCCTCCTATGACCAGTGGCGCGGGGGTCAGGAAGTCCATGAGGTATCCTGAAAGCCCGGAGCTCAGCTGCGCGAACCTCGCCGAAACCCCTATTATGCTGGTGCCCGTGCCGTAATCCTGGTTTTCTATCCCGCTCAGGTTTACGGTGCCCCTATATGGCATGCCGAAAGCCGCGAAGGCCGTCCTCAATACATATGCCGCACCGGCCAAGGCGAAAGTGGGCATGGCGACCATGGCTATGAGCATGCCTCCCTGGACCATCCTCGTCGCGGACCCTATCTGCAGCGGGGACGATTTGAGCATGCCGGCCGTCTTTGCCGAAAGGTACGTCGAGCCTGCCGCCGCCGCATAGGAAAGGCTGAAGAGCGCCCCTATCTCCGGCGTGCCTATGTGGTAGACGAGCGAAAACCACAGGGGGAGGAGGGGCATGGCAATTCCCAACCCCGCCCCATTGAGGATGTTGGTGAAGGCGACCTTTGCAACATAGCTCTGGCTGCTCTTCTTCATGAATCTCGTTTCCTTCTTGACGTGCTGCCGCTCCTTCAGCCCAAAGAGGGAGACGAGGGAGACAAGCATGAGGAAGGAGGAGAACCCGAAAAGGAGCCTGAACGAGCCTGCGGTCCCTATGCTGTCGCCGATCACTCCCTGGAGCGAAAGGAGCACCCCTCCCACTATCGCAAACGACGCGGCTACCGCGTTTATCATCCCGAGCCTCCGCACCCTCTCGTTATAGTTATTCCAGTTCCTCGCGACGAACGCCTGCGATCCCGGGGAGAATGCCCCGCGCACCGCCCCCGCGACGGCGCTTATGCCGCTGAGCACCGCCCCGCCTATGACGAATGCCGGCGCGGCGAAGAAGGCCATCATCGAAAGCCCGACCACCGGGAGCACCTCTCCCAGCATGAGGCTGTTCTTATATCCTATCCTGTCCCCAAGGCTGCCAAGCCCCAACGCGACAGCGGCATTGAACGCCATTACGAGAAGATAGACGATCCCTATATTGACGAGCGTGTACCCTAAAGACTTGAGGTACAACGGCAGCGCAAGGGTGGTGAAGATGAGCGCCATGCTCCGCGCCGCCCTTGATACGAGGAGGTACTTGAAGCTGCCGTCTATTTCACTGTCGGAAGGTTCCATCCAGATGACCATGCAAAAGAGAATGCCGTAACGCCATAATCGGAGAGAACGCTAACTATTTATAATTGCGCGTTATTATTTATGTGGTTTTGTGGCGAATATACTTGTAACTGGAGGAGCAGGATTCATGGGTTCGTGGTTAGTCGATATATTGCTCGATAAAAAGCACAATGTTATAAATGTTGATGATTTATCAGGGGGTTTTAGAAGGAATATAAACAAACATTCTACTTTTTATAAAATAGATCTACGTAACAAAGAAAAGGTCAATAAATTATTTTTGGAAAACGAGATAGATATCGTTTACCATCTTGCTGCCTATGCCGCCGAAGGTCAGTCTGTTTTTACCCCGATAGCAATAAACGAGAGCATAACGATACCTATGGATAATCTTCTGGTTGCATCCGTCAATACAAATGTCAAAAAATTCATTTTCGCATCTTCTATGTCTGTTTATGGCACCCAGCGGCTGCCTTTTAATGAAAAGTATCTACGTTCACCCGAAGATCCTTACGGTATAGCCAAAGCATATTGTGAAAACATGCTGGAAAATTTTTACGATGCACATGGTCTGAATTACACGATAATCAGGCCCCATAATGTGTATGGCCCAAGGCAGAACATCTATGATGCATATAGGAATGTCCTTGGTATCTGGATGAATAGGATACTCAGGGGCAAACCGCCAATAATATATGGGGATGGAGAGCAGAAACGGGCTTTTTCATATGTCGAAGACAGCATGATATCTTTTGCAAATGCCGGTTTTCTTAAAAAATCCGATGCCGAGATAATAAATCTAGGAAGTCCTGAAATTGTCACGATAAACAAGGCGTGCCGTCTGGTGCTTGATGCGATGGGTTCGGATCTTGAACCCATCTACATGAAAGGCCGTCCACAAGAAGTAAAATACGCATATTCCACTACCAAGAAATCAGAAGAGTTGCTGAACCATAAAAATATGCATTCCCTGAAAGAAGGTTTGGAAGAAATGGTTGAATGGGTAAATAAGGTGGGTTGCAAAGAACCAATATACGGGTTGCCACTGGAAATCCTAAAAAATGCGCCAGAAGTCTGGGTAAAAAAGATGATGTGAGCAATTTAAGATTATTTAAATAAAATCAGGAGGTATTTTAATGAAAGTATTATTTTATGGATCTTCCAAATCTGATTATTATCATGAAGGTTTTATAGACATTTGTGGTAGCAAAAATATATCCTTTATCGACAATAATGTCTGTATTAACGGTTCTTACCAGTATGTTTTGGAAAAAGGGGATTTAGATAAATTCGATTTAATAATATTTAACGGTGATTCGTTTTTTGAAAAAGAAATGGAGAATGTTTTGAAAACAAAAACAAGCGCTACAAAAATATATATTGATACGGATGATATACTATTTATAAAAAATATATATAAAAATAACGAAATAAAGTTTTATTTTAAACGCGAGACATTGAATGAATTACCATTAACTCAAAAAATAGAATGGTTGATTAGACATACCTATGGTCTTTATTACCAAAGATCTAAAGACCAAGGGATTAAAAATTTACGGGCAAATTTAAAGTATTTGGCGCTTCCATATGAACTTGGCATTAAGACTAAAAAGTTAAAGAAATTGAAACCTTTTCCGATTACAACTCTTACATCTCCAAAGAAATTTACTAAAAATAAACAATACGATCTGTCCTTTATTGGCAGTTTACATCAGCTTGGAGTAAGACACCAATATTATAATAATTTACTTAAGTTTCAAAATGAAATAAATAACAAAATGTTAATCCAAACAAAAACCATACCAAAACAACAATACAATGATATTATATCTAATTCGAAAGCAGGGGTTTCCATTAGGGGTTATGGTTTTGATACATTCCGATATTGGGAGATACCGTGTTTGGGTTCTTTATTAATCTCTCAAAACCTTCCACTTATAATACCTAATAATTTTATAGACAATGAACATGCCCTGTTTTTTAACGACTTCAACGAGTTGAAATACAAGTTTCTAAAATATGTGGTAAATTCTGACGAATGGATGGAGATAGCAAGAAAAGGGCAGGAGAGGTTTTTGGAATATCATACGCCCAAGAAAAGGGTGCAATATCTTC
>JAKARM010000017.1 GCA_021822165.1 Microcaldota archaeon
TTTTTCCGTTTTAGAGGTAAAAAGCGTTATGGAAGAACGGTTTAACTGGCCTAAGCATTAATAAGGCTTGACATATGGCGAGTCCTTATCGTGAAAAGGGAACATCCCCACCCGAAAACGGCGTGGGATTTCCCACTCATTTTGTTAAATTATTAAATAGATCCCTTATATACGCAAGGTTTGAAGTATAATCCCGTTTATCTATACCAACCCCTTTTCCAATAGAAATTATATCTTTTATCAAAGAATATGTCTTATCTCTTATAAAGAGCATGTTTTTATCCTGTTGCATATCAAACGCAAATTTATAATCCAATTCACCCCTCATTATCCTTTCTTTTATGAAGTCATCGCTCAAAAGCTTTATTATATCCATATATGCGTTCGCCTTCCTTCGCTTCCGAGTCTATTTTTTTCCTTACAAGGTCGGAATCCGGTTCATCTATGATTAGCTTTACAACTGCAGAAGCATCTAAAACAATCATCTGGAATCACGATCTTCTCTTATCATCGCAGTGCTATTACCCGATGCCTTCCTTTTTTTTGCCCTTTTAAAAATTTCAGGAAGAAGCATGTACAATTCGATAGACCTTGTTTTCGCTTCCAGATAATTTCTTACGTCTGTGCTAACGTTTATTTTCGCTTTCTCCATGGCTAGTTTTACCTTCTTGACACTCTTATAGTTATGACTGCGGTATCCTCTGGCATGTAATCATACTATTATTATGGACAAGATGTTTTTTATGTATTGTGTTTGTATACATTTTAACTACATAGTGCCCAGGGTATATATTATGTTATCAGCATAAAAGCCCTGAGAGGGAATTGAACCCTCGACCTCTTGTTTACCTGTTTCCGGGCTCGCAATGCCCGGTTTTACAAGACAAGCGCTCTACCACTGAGCTAACAGGGCACATTCATTGTTTTCCAACAAAGAAATATATATCCTTTTTTATCTGACTGGGATAATAAACATCTCGACATAGTCTGCCAGCAGGGATATCGCCTTCCCTACCCCAATCATTCCTGCGGTGGATTCCCTGATGAAACTTACCTCCTTTTCGCCTATCCCCCCTGCGAGCGCAAGTATCGGGGGATAGAGCACCAGCGCCGCCGCCGCATCGATGGCGACGGAATAGAGCCTCTGCCCTGTGGCCAGCGATATTACGGCCAGCAGGAAGCCGAGCACGATTGCCGCCATGGCGACCCTCACCGGGCGCTCCAGCTTTATCATTATCCCGAACTCCCTCCTCAGCGGACCAGCATAGACTATCGCCGCAGAGATCGGGGTTATCACGAATATGGAGGCCAACGCCCCCGCCGCCCCGAAAACCGGTATCAGCACGAGCGCGGATATCGCCTCTATCCCAAGTACCGCCAATTGGTACCTCATGAATTTCATCGTGTTGCCGAGACTGACTACCGTGGTCCCTGCATAGAGACCTACGCTCCCAACGGCAAGCCCTATCGCCATCACCGAGAAGTATTCGGGGGCCAGCGGGTATGCCTTGGAGATGAGCGCCAGTATGAGCGGTTTCGAGACTGCGACCAGGTACGCCACGAACGGCAGGAGGAAGAGCGAGGTGTAATATACGCTGTTGTTGTATGCGTCACCCATCCTGCGGCGCAGCTTCCTGTCAGCCGCAATCCTGGAGAATGCCGGCAGCAGGAGGAAGGTGTTGGATGCGATTATCAGGCTGATGACAACCCCGAGCTTCGCCGCTGCCCCGTAGTTCCCCACGACGTAGTGGCTGGCGAACGCCCCGAGCAGGATTATGGCGAAGCCGCCCATCCCTATGTTGGCTATATTCGACACCGCAACCGGCGCGGAGAATGTGGCCATCTCCTTCGCCCTCTCCTTTTCGAAGTGCCACCCTAACATCCCTACTTTCGACAGGAGGTATGCGAACTCAACCGCGAACCCCACAACAAGCGATGCGAGGAAGGCAACCATCGCCCCGCCTATCCCATATCCCGCAGAGACGAGAGCTACGGTAGCCACCAGCTGCGAGACCGAATAGGCCAGGTTGCCTATCACCGATTCCGCCACCATGCCGGACCCGACAAGCGCCGCCGAGCTCATGTTAAAGACGACATAGAGGAAGACAGATGCGAACGCCATCATCACGGGGAGCACCATGGCCTGGGTGCCGTATATGTGTATGGCTATGAAGCTGCTGGCCGCCGCCCCTGCGACGGCGATCGCAGCGGATATCCAAGCCGCCATGAGGAATCCGTTCGCCATTATGGCCTTTCCCTCTTTCCTCCCCTTTCCCGGGAGCATCTTGCGCAGCGCTGTCCCAAGCCCGAAATTGCCGCTTACCCCGAGGAACTGGGTGAACGCGATCGCGATTATGTAGAGCCCGAAGAGCGATACCGGGAGCGCCCTCGCAAGGTATATTATCACGAGGAGGGATACGAGGGAGCTCGCAGCTTCCCCCCCTACATATATGATTCCCTTTCCCGCCGTGCCCTTCCCTATCTCCCTGAATGCCGTGCCCTTCCTCTCCGGTTTTCCCTTCAAAGAAATCCCTTCATCCCTTGGAGGTGAAATCCCTTATCCTCCCCTCCCATCTTCCCTTCTCCCTGTTCAGCCCGCCGAGGTATGCGTTTATCTTTTCGGCAAGGTCCCTCTTGTGCTCCCCTGCCAAGAGGGTGCCGTCCCTTTCGGATTTGAATATCCCCTCCAGCAGCCTGTCGTCCGGCTCGAAGAAGAACTTGTAGTATTGGCAGACCGCGCAGATGTCGGGGTTCCCACCGTGCTTCCTCTGCAGCTCCGCCGTCGCCTGCTGGCCCGTGAACGCCCTCCCGACCTTCTTCCTCACTTCCTCCGGCGTGTCTTTCAGGTATATTGTGTTGAGGTGGTCGCTTGCCGACATCTTCTGCTGCCCGTTAAGCCCGGGCATGAATTTGTTATGTATGACCGCCGGCTTGTAGTAGCCGAGCTTCTCTATCACGTCCCTCGCTATCCTGAAATGGACATCCTGGTCGACCCCCAGCGGTATCAGGCATGGTATGTTCTTCCCCTCCTCCACCGATCTCAGGAATGCCGGCACCGCCTGCATGCTCGTGTAGAATATCCACCCTATGTTGGAGTCGTTCCCCATGCCGTATGCATCCTTTACCATGGAGAAGGTCACATGCTTTGCAATCCTTACCGCTTGCTTGTAGAGCGTTCCCGCATATTCGGTATCAAGGAATATTCTCGTATTTTTCGGGTCGAATCCCATCGCCATGATGTATGCCGCGTTGTCGTACGCCATCTCATGCAGCTCCTCCAGGGTGGCTCCGAGCTTCTTCTTCTGGAGGAATTTCTCCTCGTCGGGTATCTGTATCAATACCTCCGCCCCGAACCTCTCCTGCAGCCATCTCGCCATGATGAAGGGCGCTAGGTGGCCTATGTGCATCGGCCCTGACGGGGCAATCCCGGTATAGACATAAAATTTATTTCCCTTTGCATATTGGTCCAGGATCCAGCCGAGCTCCCTATGCCCGAAAAATATCCCCCGCCTTATCAGGAAATGCAGCTCCCCTGCCTCCTCCTTTATCCGTTCCTCGAGCTCGTTGTCTATCTTCTTTATCCCGAACTCCCTGGACAGCCTGTCGTAGTCAACGTCCCCCTTCACCTCCCACGGCGTGACTGTGAATCCTTTGGCTGGATCGTTGTTCTCCATCAATATCCTTTCCCGATAAGAGTTTTTATGCTTTTCATACGGCTCTCGTGCGGAGGCAGGGCCTCGTCCTTCGCCCCGCCAGACTTCTGCCTACTTATAATGCGAAGCCGCCTCCCCCCTTGACCCCTCGTTGTCGTACGTATAGATCTTCCCCGCCTCTTCCGCATCCGTCTTCATATGCGTTCCGTCGCAGAAGGGCTTGTTCTTGGACAGCCCGCACGCGCATATGTGCAGTTCATAACCCCTGGTCTTTTCGTCTGTCAGAAGCTCCTTGAGCCCTTTGACCTCCCCGAGCTTGATCGAGTATGGCCTGTTCCTGTCATGTCTTATTATTCTCATATCATCCCCTCTGCATATCTCCAATATTATAATACAACCTTTTTATCCCTTTTCTTTCGTCGGACGGATCCAATGGCATAACTGCGCGTAGAGCTGCACAGCTTCCTGCTCTCTCGCAGTCGTTGACTGGGAAAATTCAGAAAAGTATAAATATCCCGCTATGCATATAGATACCAATACATTCATCCTACGGTGTAGGTTGCCAATCAGCACCGGCGACATGTATGTTTATTGGTGTTAATCGATGGGGAAGTTTGCTATTGCCGACGCTGAAATATCCAAGATATGGATATGCCGCAGCTGCAAGGGCAGGAACAAGTCCGGCAGCAAAAAGTGCAGGAGGTGCGGTTATTCCGGCCTGAGGCCCAAGAAGAAAGACACGAAGACAAAGGGCAAGTGAGGTCCTGGCGGCTGAGATAGCGCGTTTGTTTTGATTCTATAATGGCTTTTGATCCTATTGTCATTTTTTATTGCTGTATTTGGTGAATATATGGTTGAACTTATGTCCGAACTTGATTCGATGGAGCAGATGGTCGTGAAGGCTATGCAGGAGATCGGGGCTACCAAGGATGCGAGCCCTAAGACCGCCGACGACATAGCTAAGAAATGCAACAGGCCCAAAGGGCTGATCAACAACAAGCTTGTCAATCTCATCCAGAAGGGGGTCGTCAAGAGGATCGCAAGGGAAAAGGCTGCCGGCTACTACCTTCTGCACAAGATCTAACGTGGGATGATGGCGGAAGAGGAGCATGTGGATTTCACGGCGAAATACAGGGACTGGGTATCCATAAGGCGGATGGCGATCTACGGCGATACGAAGCCGGAGGAGGTCGTCTACCATCTTGCCGGGATACGGTGGGTTGTCGACAGCAAGAGCTTCGTTTTCCTCGGGATAGACGTGGCGGCGCTGGACGACTATTCCTCAAAGGTGGCAGGGGATCCGAAGAAGGGGTACCGCAACCTTGCTGACGCGATAGCGCGCATGGACAGCGCGGAAGCGAAGGGCGTAATATCGGCATCCTGTCCCGACAAGTCGCTCGTCCCGATAGCCCAGAGCTACCTCCTTGGCAGGATCATTTCAATATCCGGCTACAGTACCTCGGTCAGCCAGATGGCGCTTTCCAAGATCTACAAGCATCTCAAGCCGCCCAAGGGCCTCGGCCGCGCCAAAAAGAAGAAAGAATGACTTTCCCTGCGCTGCATCAAAGCCACTGCGCCCTTCCCTTCCTGATCACCATGTCGTCCTCCTTCCTGACCCCTCCGAATCCCTCCATGTAGATGCCGGGCTCGTTGCTCAGCACCATCCCCTCCTCGAGCTTCATGTGGAGGTTGCCAGAGAGCCCGGCACCTCCGTCGTGCACGTCTATCCCTATCGAATGGCCGAGCGAGTGTATGAACCTGCCCCTGTACTTTCCGTTGTGCGCCGTCTCTATCACCCTTTCCGCAGCCATGTGGACCTCGCTTCCGTCCACTCCGGCCCTTGCGATGCCGAAAGCTGCCTCCTGCGCCCCTTCGACTACGGCGGCCATCTCCTCCATCATTGGATATCTCTGCGACTTCCTATCCGGTTTGAATATCGCCGTCCTGGTCATGTCGGCGCAGTAGTTGTTGTGCCTCGCCCCCGCATCTATGAGCACGAAGGAATTCGGCTTCATCCTCGTGCCGTCCGGCATGTGGTGGGGCGATGCGGCGTTCTTGCCGAACGCCACTATCGTCGGGAAGGCCCTTCCGCCAGCCCCGTTCTCGCCCATTATGTAATCGAAGCGCGCGGCGAGCTCCCTCTCCGTCACCCCTTCCTTGAAGTATTCCCCTATGCCTGCGAACGCCTTTTTCGTTATGGCGTTCGCCTTTCTTATGTTTTCTATCTCTTCCTCGTCCTTCAGGACCCTGGCCCTGGTTAGCTCTTTCGAGGAATCAACGACCTTCCGCGCGCCGCTAATCCTCTTGAGCTTGCCGTACCTGGCGT
Source organism: Microcaldota archaeon (assembly GCA_021822165.1). Classification (GTDB taxonomy): domain Archaea; phylum Micrarchaeota; class Micrarchaeia; order Micrarchaeales; family Micrarchaeaceae; genus JAKARM01. The sequence goes on from JAKARM010000017.1 coordinate 5,980, forward strand.
AGGGGATGAAATCCAGGTTGAACCCCACCGTTTTGCCCTTCAGCGCGGATCCGATCCCTTTCACGAATGCCGCTCTCGTCTCCACCTTCACGACCTCCATCTCCTTCGGCTTCTGTTCGATTGCCGTCTGGTATTCGAGCGCGCTGGTGAAGAGGGTGAGCCTGTCCGGCTCGGCTACCAGCACCGTATCCTCGAACACCCCGCTCGTGAACCCGGTAAGGTAAAGAAAGTTGCTGTCTATAATCCCAGTATTGAGCACTACCATCGCGTCCGCCTTTGAGCCGCTGAATACCTTCCCCAACCTTTTTCCGGCGCTGCGCATATCACCACGCATATCCTTCGCTCTGCATCGCTAAAAACCTATTGCCGATGCCGCTCCGCAATCGGGGCTGCATGCCGCCGCCGTCATCCCTTGGTGATCCTCGTTATGGCGGAGAACCATATCGTCGCAATCACGTTTCCGCTCACGCTCGAAAGGGAGGCGGCCTCTTTTGCAGCGGTGTGCGCCGCGGAAATGTCGCCTTCCCCTATGCTCTTCCTTATATGCCTGTCGTAGTTCTTCAGTGATATGCCGAGCAGTTTTTTGCGCTCCTTTTTCATGCCTATCTTGTTCGCTATTTCCGCCGCCGCAGACGCAACGTTGGCGATCCTGTAACTGTCAGCCATGTTTCCTTCTGTTATGCATGACCTGTAATTAGAAAGGGCGGTTAGGAAAAGCGTATCGCGTTTGCCGTGCATTCCGAGCTCTTCTGCGATGTCCCCTCCCATCCTCGCGGAATATGCAGCCCCATAATTATCGCCTTCCCTCTCCTTTACCCTGGAATTCGATTCATAGGCCTCCATCGCCGCCTTCATCAGTGTCCTGTATCCTGTTCCATCCCCCTTCCTTAACGCCATGCATGCCTCTCTCTCCATGTCTTCTATGCGCCCGGCGTCTTTATGGCCCGAGCCGCTTTCCTCTCTTGCGAGTGCGCGGATGCCGCTGACGGATTCCCCGTTCCCCCCTCTACCCCTGGTCTTCTCACGTACCGCCATAATTGGCTTGGGGGTTATATAATATATAATCCTTGCGTATGCCCCGCCGAATTGCGTCCCATACCGAAACCCTGTTTGAGACGATACTTTTTAAACTTGCAGGGAGCAATATCCCTGTTTCGTTGTCGTGGTTCTATGGCTAAGAAAAGCAAGGGGTGGACGGATGCGCTGCGCGGTTTTTACAGCCCTTCCAACGACGTAAAAGGGCTCGGTTTCATGCCCCGCCTGCTCTTCTCCGCAAGGAGCGTGATCCTCATAATATCCCTCCAGGCCGCGATAATAGCCAGCATACTTTCCTATGCCGCCGGCGCCTTCAATATCCTCTATTCCATCCTATTGGCGGTCGGGCTGGTTTCGGTGCACATGGCAAGCAACCTGATGAACGATTATTTCGGGTACAAGAAGGGGCACGACACGCCTGACGCGCCGCGCAGGAACTACACCATACACCCCCTTGCTGACGGGGTGCTGAGCGAAAAGGGGATAAAATCCGCAGTTGCCGCACTTGTCCTGGTTGGGTTTGCCATCGCGCTCTTCTTCACCTACCTGCGCGGCCCCGTGGTCATGCTCTTCGCCCTCGCCGGGCTCGCCCTGATGCTGCTCTACGACGCTTCTCCCGTGACGCTTAAGAGCGTCGGCCTCGGGGAGATAGCGTCATTCTTTGTCTGGGGCCCATTGATGATAGGCGGGGGGTTCTACGCCCTCACCGGCACCCTTTCGCTTGATCCATTCCTCATATCCCTGCCCTACGGGCTCGGGGTCATGTCTATATTGGTGGGCAAGCACATAGATCAGATGTCATTCGACAGGAAGAAGCGCCAGAACACGCTACCTATGGTGCTCGGCGACAGGAACGCGAGGATCTTCAACCTCGCCGCCATTTCCGGCATGTATCTCCTGGTGCCGATTTTCATCTACCTGAAGGTTGCCAGCATATTCACCCTGCTCGTATTCCTCAACCTCCCAAGGGCTTCCAGGGCCATTTCGGCGTTTTCCAAGCCCCGGCCTGCAAAGCCTCCCGCCGGGTATGTCGGATGGCCGCTTTGGTACCACAGGTTCAGCTTGGCGAACGACAGGGATTTCGGCTGGCTGTATATCCTTGGCCTGGCGCTCGGGGCTGTCATACTGTTATGACCTGCATAGCCGGCAATGACGTTACCGATACGTTTTATTAACCTCTCCCCCAAATACCAGTATCAGGTTAGTGGTTTCATGGCTGCGGAAATTGATTCTATAGTCGAAAAGATGCTCAGCGGGGAGCTCAAGCCCCATGCCGCCGCCGAGGCCGCGGGAGGTGAGAAGGCGGCCTCCGAGGCGCGCAGGATATACCTGGAGCGCAAATATTCCTCCAAGCTCGATTTCATAAAGGAGGCGGATTGCGACCTCGAGGACGCGGGGAAGAGGAACATCGAGAACGCCATAGGCACGATCAAGATGCCGCTCGGGTTCGTGGAGCTGCTTCTCGGAGGGAGAAGCGTACCGGTATTCCTTGCCACTACGGAAGGCAAGCTTGTCGCAGGGATAAACAGGGGCGCATCCGCAATCAACTCGTGCGGAGGCGCGAAAGTCACGATCCTGAAAAACGCGATGACCCGCAGCGTCATAATCGAGACATCCGGGGCCGCGGATTCCGCGAGGATAGCCGCTTTCATCTCTTCCGCAGACGGGAAAAAGGTCATAAGGGACAGCTTCGCCCTCTCCTCAAAGCGGCTCGAGCTGCTCGACATCGAGACCTATGCGACAGGAAGGTTCCTCTTCGTCAGGTATTCCGCGGACACGAAGGCAGCGATGGGAATGAACATGCTCACCATCGCCACCACCGAGGCCACGAAATCGCTCGCGGAAGCGCTCGGCGCCCGGGGGGTGGCGGTTAGGTTCCTGAGCGAGAGCGGCAATATGTGCTCCGACAAGAAGGCTGCCATGATAAACGTGATAAGGGGGAGGGGGATATCCGTCATCGCGGACGCCGTAATAACCAAAGAGGCGCTGGAAAGATATTTTAAGACGGATGCCGCAGCCATAAGCGAGCTTAATTACGCTAAAAATTACATGGGCGCCGCCCTCGCCGGCGCGATCGCGCACAATGCGCATGCCGCAAACATGCTGGCCGCCCTCTTCATAGCCTACGGCCAGGATCCGGCCCAGGTGGTCGACGGGGCCAATGCGGTGGACGACGCAAAGGCGATGGAGAACGGAGACCTCTATATCTCGGTCTATCTCCCCTCCCTGGAGATAGGGACTTTCGGGGGCGGGACGGTGCGCGAGACCCAGAAGGAACTGCTGAAGGCAAGCGGCGTATACGGGGAGGGGGACGAAAGCGGCGCGACGAAACTCCGTTTCGCGGAGATGATAGCGGCGACCGTCCTTGCAGGGGAGCTGAACCTGCTCGCCGCGCAGGCAAGGCACGAGCTTGCGAGCGCCCACCAGTCCCTTAAGAGGTAGCCGCAATCCGACCATCCGGCCACCTGCAAAATAAGGTTTGGGTGCCCTTGGAAACGGTCAAACCCCGAGGCCGCGGGAAATGGAAAGGTTTAAATATCTTTTCCTTTACAATAAACTATGCTAATTTTGGGAACATTTATAAATGTTCCTTAGAATCTGCTCAAAGATTTCTTATCCGATGGTGTAGACTATGGCAAACAAACAGACAACGACAAGGACTGTCAAGAAAACCAAGAAGGCGGCAGCCGCCGCCCCTAAGAAGAGCCCCCCGAAGGCAAATCCCGTCGGCAGGGTTGTGGTGGAGAACAACAGGATCAACATCAACACCGAGTCCGCCAAGCCGGAGAGGGAACCTATCCTATCCCCGGAGCATAATCACGAGAAGGCTCCAGACGCCCACGGTCATGTGCATGACCATGTGAGCGAGGAGAGGGACAGTTCCGGCTTCTTGAGGAAGTGCCCTGCGTGCAGCGGCACGAACCTCATATTTGACAGCGAGAGGAGCGAGCTCGTCTGCAACAGCTGCGGCCTCGTGATAGAGGAAAACGTGGCGGACACAGGCCCCGAATGGAGGGCCTTCGATGCAGAGCAGAGGAATTCCCGCGTGAGGACGGGGGCGCCGATGAGGTATACGAAGCTCAACAAGGGGCTTGTGACCGAGATAGACCTCTACAACAAGGACATAAGGGGCGTCAAGATACCTTCGAAGAGGCAGGCCCAGCTTTACCGCATGAGGAAATGGCACAAGAGGGCGACAATAGCGAGCTCGAGCGAGAGGAACTACCTGATAGCCCTTCCAGAGCTTAACAGGGTTTCGAGCTATCTCGGGCTCCCCGAGAACATAAGGGAGAACGCAGCGCTCCTCTACAGGAGGTGCGTGAAGAAGAACATGATAAGGGGCAGGCCCATCGAGACCGTGGTCCAGGCCGTCATATATGCAGCATGCAGGAAGGCTGGCATGCCGAGGACGCTTGACGAGATCGCAAGCATATCCGGACTTCCCAAGAAGGAGATCGGCAGGGCGTACAGGGCGATATCGCACGAGCTCGACCTGAGGATCCCGCTTACGGACCCGGTGGCCTATGTGCCGAGGTATGTCAACGCCCTCAAGCTCAGCGGCGAGACGCAGCAGAAGGCCGTCCTCCTGCTGAAGGAGGCGATGAAGAAGGGGCTCATTTCAGGCAGGAGCCCGACCGGAGTGAGCGCCGCAGCCGTCTACATAGCGGGAGCCCTTGCCGGGGAGAGGAGAACCCAGAAGGAGGTAGCGGATGTCGCAGGCGTCACCGAGGTGACGATAAGGAACAGGTACAGGGAGCTCAAGGAACAGCTGGAGATAGACGTCAACCTATGAAAGCTGCCAGGGCATCCGGATCCCTCCGGTGCCCCCTCTCTCCTTATCCACCCCTCCTATTTTCTTCCGTTATTCCGCTATTCCCTCTGTGACGTCGCACCATCTGCAGATTTTTCCGGGTTTTGATAGAAAAGCATTATAAACCTATGCTATGCTATTGAATATGTGGGGAATGGTGCTATGGCGGCGCGCAACGGTTGTGCGCGGATAGCAGTTTGCACAGCTGTAATGTGTTACGCTGGCAGGTGATGGAAATGGAACAAATGGGAGAGAGTGGGATAAGGGCTAACGAAGGGTGGATGCGTCCGGCGGACATCGCCGTCGAGGAGGGTTCCGAGTACTCGATGAGGATCGGGGCGAAGGACGTCAGGGGCGAGGGGATAGGCAAGATAGGCAACTTCGTAGTTTTCGTAAAGAACGCGAAGACGCGCATAGGAAATATCTATAAGGTAAAAGTGACTCGCGTATATAGGACATTCGCCTATGCAACGCTCACGGATACTAAGCGCGGATCGATCATAGGCGCAGGAAGTATACTAGAGCTATAATCGGGGATAGTTCTATATATCTACCCATAGAATACTTTGTTTAGTGCCCTGTTCTGCAGGGTTTCTTCTATTAATCATCTTCAAACATTGTTGATGCGCGCGGCACTGTGGGTGTGCCGGTTTTGAAGGCTATGTTGCGATGCGGGACATTCTTATGTCTATATATCCGTACATTTGTTTCGACGGGATTCAATCCTTCGTGGAATAAGGTTATATTTCGAATTGGTGGAGCTATATGGAGACAAAAGATTACAAGGATTTCATGAAGGGGACTACGACCGCGGGAATAATCTGCAGCGACGGCGTGGTGATGGGCGCGGATTCTAGGGCCACCATGGACACGTTCATAGCGAGCTCAGAGGCGAAGAAGGTCTATAAGATAGACTCGAATGTCGCGATGACCGTCGCGGGGGCCGTGGGTGACGCCCAGGCTTTGATAAGGATAATGAAGGCGCAGAACGAGATATACAAGATGAACGAGGGTAAGTCCCTCTCCCCAAAGTCGGCAACCTCCCTGCTCTCGATAATATTGCAGGAAAACAAGATGGTGCCTTTCTACGTCCAGCTGATGGTCGGCGGGGTCGACGGGGAGAATTCCAGGCTCTATACGATAGATGCGCTTGGCGGGTATACCGAGGAGTCGAGGATTGCCTCCACAGGGAGCGGATCTCCCGTGGCATTGGGATATCTCGAGAACATCTATAGGAAAACAATCACGACGAAGGAGGCCATAAAGGACATAGCAAAGGCGCTCTCTATCGCAATGAAGAGGGATTCGGCAACTGGGGACACCATAACGATAGCGGTCATAACGGAGGGCAGCTACAAGGAATATTCGGGCAAGGAGCTGGAAAAGATACTGTCGGCCAAGTAGCGGCTCTTGCCTTTTTTTCGTATTTGCCTTTTATTTATTTTCATTTGTGCAATTATCCCGCATTTGTCTCGAATTAAAATACCTGGCAGTATAAATCTGGAGTGATTTGGTTGGAAGAACGAACAGTAAGAGAAGAGAGGGTGAAGGAGTCTACAGAGGCGATTTTTAACAGGATAAGGGAGATGCTGCCTTCCGATGCCGGCTTCGTAAGGGTTGAATACGAGGGGCCCGACATAATGGTCGTCCTCAAGAACACCAAGGCGGTCTTTTCAGACGATTCGATAGTCAGGAACATAGCGGCAGCAGTGAAGAAGAAACTGATAATAAGGAGCGACCCCTCCTCCCTCATGGATCCCCAGAAGGCCACAGACGTGATAAAGCCCCTCATACCGGACACCGCAGAGGTCGGTTCGATAAAATTCGTGCCGGAATTCGGCGAGGTCCACATAACTGCGCTGAAGCCCGGCCTTGTGATAGGGAAAGGGGGCTCGTTGCTCAAGGCGATAGCCACGCAGACCGGCTGGGCCCCAAAGGTGTATAGGATACCATCGATGAGCAGCGATACCATAACAGGGGTGAGGCAGCTCATGCTTAACGAAGCGCCCTTCAGGAAGAAATTCCTCTCTTCAGTGGGCAAGAGCATAAACCGCCCTGTCGTCAATACTGAATGGCTCAAGGCGACAGCGCTCGGAGGCTATAAGGAGGTTGGCAGGAGCAGCCTCCTGCTCGAGACCCCCAACTCCAAGGTGATAATAGACTGCGGCGTGAGCCCCGAGCCATCGGTGAAGGGGGTGGATGCTGTGCTCAATTCCGATTCTAACAAGGCCTTCCCATACCTGGACAGCGCCAACATCTCGATAAACGAGCTCGACGCGGTAGTGATAACCCATGCCCATATGGACCACATCGGGTTCATACCATATCTTTTCAAGTTCGGCTACGAGGGCCCTGTCTACTGTACCCCGCCGACCAGGGATCTTGCGGCGCTACTGCTCAACGACTATATGAAACTCGTGATAAGGGGGGGAGGGACCCCGCTCTACGAAGAGAAGGACGTAAGGAAGATGCTGACCCACATGATAACCAGGGATTACGGGGAGGTGACAAACATAACCGGCGAGATGAAGCTTACCTACCATAATGCCGGGCACATCCTTGGCAGCGCCATCGTCCACCTCCATGTCGGAGAGGGGCTCTACAACATAGTGCATACCGGAGACATGAAGTACGGCTTCACAAGGCTCTACGACCCGGCCAGCGTCAAATACCCGCGGATAGACTCCCTCTTCATCGAGAGCACCTACGGCGGCCATAACGACATATCGAAGAACAGGCAGGATGCGGAGATAGAGCTCATGGATACGATAAAAAAGACCATAAACAACAACGGGAAGGTTCTCATACCCCTCTTCTCCGTGGGCAGGAGCCAGGAGCTGCAGATGGTCCTCGAGAATTACATGACGGGGAACCCGAATTACAAGCTCGACGTGCCGGTATACCTTGACGGGATGATACTGGAGGCGAGCGCGATACATACCGCGTATCCGGAGTATCTCAAGGAGAGCCTCAGGAACAGGATACTGAGCGACAGGTCGCCCTTCGAGAGCGAGATATTCGAGGTCGTGAAGGGGGAAAGGGAGGAGGTCTTCGAGAAAGGGCCGTCTATAATCCTGGCCAGCGGCGGCATGATGAACGGGGGCGCGAGCCTGGAGTATTTCAAGAGGCTTGCGGATGATCCCAAGAACACGATAGTGTTCGTCGGGTACAACAGCGTCAGTTCGCTCGGGCGCAGGGTCCAGAACGGCCTCAAGGAGGTTCCCCTTCCGGACGAAGATGGCCATCTCGTCTCCGTCCCGATAAATATCAGTGTCAAGACCGCCGAAGGGTTCTCGGGCCACAGCGACAGGCGGCAGCTCATGAGGTTCGTGGAGGATCTCAGGCCTTCGCCGAAGAACATCTTCACCATGCACGGGGAGGAGCAGAAGTGCGAGGACCTGGCAAGGGCGCTCGCAAGGGTGGTCCGTGCCGATGCGAGGGCGCCGATGAACCTGGATACGATAAGGCTGAAGTAGCGGTGCCCTTCCGCCGCACCAGGCCGGATTATCCCTCAATCTCCAGCGGCATGGGCGCCGCCCTTCAGCATAAGGACCGGCCCACCGGCGAACTTCTTGAACGATACTTATAAATTACTTTATTTCCTTATCCTTCCTAATGTCCTCCAAGAACAGCAATTCCCACGCGCAGTCGGCATTCGAGTACCTCGTCACCTACGGGTGGGCGCTTCTCGTCCTCGCATTGGTCCTCGTCATACTCTTCTATTTCACATCCGTCCCGTCGAAGGTGGTGCCCAACACCTGCCAGTTCACCACCGGCGCGTTCTGCGAGGACATAGTCCTCGGTTCAGTAGCAACGACGCACGCGACGGTGGTGGCGTTCATAGCCACCAACATGCGGAAGTACCCTGTCATGAATCCCGCCCTTACGATAGTGCAGAACGGGGTCAACTCCACGCCCGTTGCATGCAGCCCCGATTTCGTCCTGCCGGGCGGCGCGATATTCTGCGAGGTGAACACCCAGATAAAGAGCAACCCCTACCAGTTCGTCGCCTCATCCATCTACCTCTCCGCGGTATACTGCGGCTTCTCAGCGACCCCTGGCACGCCGGCAGGGTGCGCGAACGGAGGGGTCAGGGAGTTCTACTCCGGCTCGTTCGCAGGGAGCACCCAGCCGGTATCCTCCGCATCCTCCCTCCTTTCGGTCTCCCTCTCTGCGGCAAACCCGGTGCAGCCCGCCAACGGGTCTGCGGATGCGCTCACTGCGACCGTCAGGCTGATGGGGTATCCTGTCACCGGCGCATCGGTCGGATTCAACGCGACATACGCCTCGAACGGCACCGATGCGCTGCCTCCCTTCGCACTCAAGAGCGGATTTTCCGATACCAACTCCACCGGCGCGGCCATCGATTCGATATGGGGTTCGGTCCCAGGGAACCTCACCGTCACCGCATCGTACGGCAACCATTCCGCCTCGGTGCCGATAAGGTTCATCCCATCGGTCGAGGTGCGGTTCGTTCCATCCAACAGCCTGGTCGCGAACTTCAGCAACTGCACCACCCCTATAGTGAACATAGACAAGACGAATTACACACTGAGCGAGGTCGCGGCCAAGGTCTTCAACTGGACGGTAGGGACCACGCACCCATTCGCCTTCACGACCCCCTTCTGCTCCTCAACTGGAAGCGAAAAGAGGGGGATATTCAAGAGCGCCACGGTATACGGCGTCATACAGCCGACCCCTACCGGAAACATAACCGCGACGACCTCCACGAACGTCCCGTTCAGCT
>JAKARM010000036.1 GCA_021822165.1 Microcaldota archaeon
CGATCTGTATTAATGGGAACTTTGGGATCTATCAACCAGTACAAAACAAAATAACAATCTTTTAGATTATCTAATAATTTATTAGGCTGCATTAGATTCTTTAAGATTTGACTTTTCTGTGAAAGAGGGACGTATATTGCTGGTAGAGCCATGCTATGATCTTGCCCTGCTTAGCCGAAATGATTTTTTACCCTCTTTTTTTTATTTATCTATAATAATGTTAGATATTCTTAATAATTATTAGAAGCGTTTATATTTGCGTTATTTAAAACGATTTTGTGTGGTGGATGGTTTATCGATAAGATATATAATCTTTCGTTTAAACGCAAAATAAGCAATATTTTTGTCGTCGGAAAGTTTTTTGAAAGGGATTTTAGACACCGATCAGTTTCCTTTCATTATTATGGTTTGAACATACATTAATTCCATAAAAATGAGCTAAAAATAGACCCTCGAGAGAGACCTTGTTTTTAAATGTGTCTATTTCGAATAATAAGGATCGCTTCACCAAAAAGCCCTATTTTCCATAAATCTGAAACACAACTTTTTTCCCAACCATATTTTTATTGCAAAAAAATGAAACCACAAGTTTTCATACCCATTGCATAGACATTTCTATTTTTATGGAAACGATATATAAAAAGGATGGCGATATCCTCCCGCCCGCGAACGGCGTGGGATTTCCTGCCCACTTGTTAATTTGTTGCTTCGTAAAACTTATGTCCTCCGAGAATAGCTCTAACGACTGGATTGCCGCTCTTTATTTCGATAATCTAATACTTTAATAGAAATTCTAAAATTATTTTTCTAGAACTCGTCCTTTGGATAAATTTTATACACTACGCTGCCAGGCCGTACCTTATAATCTAGTTTTATCCCTACAGAATCCCCCTTATATGCCTCGCTAACGTCCTTCCTGTTTATTTGCATATTCGATACTTTCTGCATTATAGAGCTCTCGTCATTCCCTATTTCTATTTTGTCTCCTATTCTCAGCCCTGCGGTAAGGTTTACCGCAACAACATCTATTTTATCAAAGAAATATTCAACTGTACCGATAATTACCTTGTTTTGATCATTTGCACGAATAGATGCATTGTTCTTCGATTCACTTTCATTTAAAACATCTACGAGATTGTCTATGTTGTCCATTTAATCCCCCCTTATCGATTAGGGAGCGTTTCTTTTAAATTCCTGTGTAGAAAAAGTGGTCCTGCGTCTGGGCAAATTTTCAGGATCCCGATCCCCTTATCCCTGCAGATGTCCTGACTGAAATGGAAAAATAGAGGGGGATTAAAACCCCGATTCAATCGCTTTTTGTCTGGAAGATATGTCGGTCCATAGGCGGGAGATACCCTAAATTCAGGGATATCAGCCGAGTGAAAGGGCGACAATATATCCGATGACCCCTAACAGGCCAAAGTCTCTTATCTGTTGCCATTCCGTCTTCTTGGGTGGCGCTGGGTACTTTATCTTCTGGACAACCCCTGTTGCGCTCTTCGCCGGATCTGTCTTTGCTGTTATCTTGCCGACAGTAGCCATCGCATGTGCCGGAGCCGTATGCTCCACCTTTGTAGGAGGTTCTACCATTACTTTATCACGCATTGGGACGGTCGCGCACCCTGAAAGCATGCTTATTGCAATGGCAGCGCTCGCTATCGTTATCTTCATCCCTCTGGTCGGCGTGCTATCTTCCTTCCTTAATATCGTTGAAATATCGCTAGTCAATCCCTTTTCCGTTCTTGTTTCCATAAGACCACTTGTTGATATAATCTTAATGTTTTTCTTGATATTTATACATTCTTGGCTTTTGCCCCGATGGCACGCAGACACGGCGCCGCAAGGCGCCGTCGTGCATGCCTGCACGGCTTCCGCCCTCAATCCCTATATCCGACGCCGAACAGGAACATCTTGCTGTTGGTGCTCTGCCCTCCGAATGTCCTGCCGCCGTATATATATTCGAACCTGGCGAGAAGGTCGAGGTGCTTCGTTATATGTCCCACAAACCCGACCCCTGTCTCCAGATTGAGGTGGTAGACATCAGAGTATGTTGTCGGTCCCGTTACTTCGGTGGTCGAGGAGAGATAGGGCCCGGCGGAAACAAAGGCGTCCATGCCGTTGGTTATCTTGAATCTCCTCCATATCTCGGCAAATACACCGTCCCTCTTGTTGTCCATCCCATCAATACTTTTATGCCCTTCGTTCATGTAGCCGAATGCGGCAAGGTATTTCCCTTTGTCATGGCCCACAGTCTGCACAAGCTCCCACGCCGGGGCCGATGCGTAGCTGTACGCAGATTCCCCGCCGAGGAAGTTTATGGTGGTATTGCCGTTGCCGGAGAATGATGGGTCATCGCCATTATGCGAGCCCTTGCTCATTAGCCCGCTTACCCCTACGCCGAACATGACGTTGTCGACGTCTGTATTCCTGCTCTTTGTCACGAGCGGTATGCCTGTCTTTACCTGCATCCACTCAACCATGACATGGATGTTCGGAGTCAGCTTCATCGTCGCCCCGAATGCGATATCTAGATTCAGGTGGTAGGAGCCGCCCTTTCCGGATCCGGTGACCGGCGTAGTATACGTGACGTATGGGCCCACTCCCATGAAAGTCTGTATGTTCTCTGTGATATTGTGCGTCAACATAAAGTTTGCGAAAAGGCCGGACCTGTTGCTGTCCCTCTTTGTCCCTTCGTTTATATAGCCGAAGGAACTGGCGGAGTTCTTGCCCAACGGCACCATCTCCATCAATCCGCCAACCGCCGACCTGCTGTCGTTTATGCTGTTTATGACCGACATGCCTCCCATACCATAGGTCGTTGATTCTGCCCTGCTTGCAACCGGCACAACCGCCAACGCCGCAGCGAAAGCCGCACCGAGCATCATGCTCTTCCTTTTAGCGTTATTAGTTGCCTCCCTCTCTGCCCTTACGTCGTTGACGTCGGCCTCCCCCCTTGGAGATATACTAAGGCCGTTCTGCTTCTGGGTTACGCTTTTTGTTACCATCATATCATCGAGTATTGAAGGGGCGATGCTTGATATTTAAACCTTTGGTGCCCAAAAGGCAAATGTTTAAATAGAGGTGCGATTTGGATATGAACC
>JAKARM010000037.1 GCA_021822165.1 Microcaldota archaeon
TCCTTTTTTGATTCTTTTTCCTTCTCGTTCGGCCCTTTTTGATTATTTCTCCAGGAACGTTCTGTAATCCTTATCTTAGCCTCTGGAAACATGCCGTAATCGTTCTTCCATATCTCCCTGGGACATGGAAATCTCCTTCTTGTCTCCAGGGAAAATACCGCAATCGCTCCCATCCTTCCTAATGCCTCCAGGTGGCGTTTTTCAGGATTTTCAGACGCCTTTCTGCGTGTCCCTGTAGCCAATGGTAATGGAGAATGAAGGAGGTATTTAAATACCTTTTTCATAAACTAATTGAGGTGTTTCTTTGGCTATTGGAAGGTTTTATTTTTCAGCGTTAATCCTGCTGCTTTTCACAGCCTCGCTTTCCGGGGCCGGTACTCTCAACAGCTTCCTGCTCAACTACATGCCCAATTCGACGATAGCTAACTACTCTATCAGCAACCAGTCCATCGGCTCCGATACATATGCCGTAATGGCGGGCCCGGACGGGAAGTACATGGTCGTGAACACCACGGGATCCAACTACCGGCTCGTGTCAGATACGGAGACCGCATACAGCGTGCTGAGGCCGTTCCTGATAAGCAGGTACTATCCCAGCAGCGCGATACTCGGGGAGATGAATTCGATGATGGGGTCCTTTGTCAACAGGTCCCTGCCTAACATAAACGACTGCCTGCTGGAGACCGGGCTCGACATAAACGCCTCTCCTGTGATCAACGGCGGGTATTTCGCATGCAGCTCGATTCCGAACTGCAGGAAGGCCCTATATGCGACAGGCGGCCCGACAGGCCCGCTCGGCGAGGGGATAGTGAATTTCTCGGTGCAGTACAGGCACTATAACGACAGTTACCATAACTATTTCTCGCTTCTCGACGGCATGAACACGAGCAATGCGGCAGGAAACATAGGGGGGATAAGCTCTGACGTCGCCAATATAACGGCGCTCGCAGATACGATGTGGAAGAACCCCCTCTTCCCGATCCCGACCAATTTCTCCTCTTCCCAGTTCACGGTATGCCCCAACTATCTCCCCGCGAACGCGCCCTGGTTCTGCGTGGATCTGGGCTACTGCAGGTATCTGCGTTTCAACTACACCACGCTCTATTCCATATCCCAGCTTGCCGCCCAGCTGAAGTCCCTCCCAATCTCCAATGCCTCCATGCAGGCGATAAGCGTGAATTCCACGGTTCTGGCAGGGAGCTACATAAGGGCGTTGCAGGTCAGGGTGAACGGCAGCGAGCTCAAGTCGTTCCTGGCGACCGAATATCCGATATACAACCTCACCCTTGAGAATTCGGCGGCCGTGCTGAACGACACTGGGAATTCCACCCTTGCCGCATCGGTGGCCAGCCTGAAATCCACCTTCGCATCGATACTTGAGGCTGGGGTGAACCAGAGCGTGGCAAACGCCAGCGCCACGATGAATACCCTCGTCGGGAACGTGGCAGCCATATCGGCCAAGGCCGGGAAGGGGTACGATGCCCTCTATTCGCTCTCCATGAACAACACCGCGCTCATACTCCTCCACGAGATGGACTACAGGAATGGTTCCGGCATGCCCCTGAGGCTTGTGCAGCTCGCAGGCGAGCAGCAGAGGATAAACCTTATGCTGGAGTCGCACAGCATAAACGCCTCGCAGATGGCTTCGGAGACCGCGAGCGCCAATGCGATAAGCTCCCAGCTGGCGACCATAGGTACGCCATTCAGCTTCGCCGTCCTGGACAGGTCCCTGTTCGGCGGCATAGCGGGGAAGCTCCTCGGTTCCCCTGCCATGCCTGTGTACCTCAAGGAGGCGTTGGCCCCCATAGCCGTGGCGCTTATCGTATTCTCTATCGGGCTTGTGCTTTTCATCCTCTTCTACCTATGGGCGAGGTCAAGGGTCATGAACAAGAAGATCCATCACAGGTATCCCGGAGTGGCGAGGGCATGGCGCATAGTCGCCTTCCTGCTGCTCCTGGCGGTCCTCTTGGCGACCTATGCATCCTACTCGTTCGCGTACAATGCGAATGCCTTCCTCCCGCCGAGCTCATTCTTCAATGCGCTGGGGCAGCACAAGAGCGCATACATAGCCTTCAACGGGACGGAGTCCTATAACGGGTCGGTCATCGGTTGCGCTGCGCAGCTCAAGGCAAGCATGGCATCGGCCGGCATCAGCGCAAACGAGATAAGCATAGACAACGGGGCATGCTCAGCTGCGAATTCAACGGCAGTAGCCGGCGGGGCAGGGTGCTATAACAGCCTCCTGCAGGAAGGGATCCCGATAATCTACTTCGGCGATACTCAGGGACTTGGATATAGCGGAATCTACGGGGACGAGCTCCATGTCGGCGGGGCATTCGCATCATATCCGCAATGCTTTGCGGCAAGGATGGTTTCAGCCCGTTAGAGGGGTGTTAGGGTATGGCAAAAGAAAAACAGGGTAGGCAGGGCATCGGCGCAGGCATGGAGATAGCGGCATATGTTGTCGTGGCGATAGTTGTTGTAAGCGTCATATACCTCTACCTCTCGCACCTCGGGAATTCCTCTTCCTCCAACTTCCTCTCCTTCAAGAGCGCATTCAATTCGGCCCCGCATGTCGGCATCTACGTTGCATATCTGAACGGCACCACTTTCAGCTACACCATGGGGTGCGCGACCACGCTGATAGAGGAGCTTACGGCCAACAGGACGACCCACAGGGTCCCAAACACCATAAACTTCTACGTGATCAACGGGACAAGCTGCATATACAGCAACGGCCTTGGCAACCCCTCATCCAACTATTCGAACCTCAGCTCCTCCGGCTGCATAAGTTTCAGCAAATCCGTCCCAAGCATATTCATAAACTACACAGCGGAGAACAACACAGTGGTCTCCGGGAAGGACCTCTACTTCTCCGGAAGCAC
>JAKARM010000018.1 GCA_021822165.1 Microcaldota archaeon
TGTATAACGGATATGTATTCCTGGTGAACTTCAACGGCACCGAAATCACGCTGACCACTTCCGGCAGGTTGGTGGCGGAGCATAATCTCGGCGTGCCTATGGGTCCTGCCGATCCGATAGTCGTCGGGAACCAGATGCTCGTATACGGGTTCAACGGCGTGGTAAAGACCGTCCCGTTGTCTTATCTGGAAACGAACTCCACATGAATCCTTCTTGGGCGGCAGTGCGGCCCTATTTCTAATCCTCCCGAACACCCCATGCCTTTCTCTGCAACCGATAAATATCAGTAAAGCTTACCAATATCTGTGGCGTTAATCATGGCAAGGAAAAGGATAGCGTTGGACGTCGACAATACCATCGCAGACACTTTCGGGTATATGCACCGGTATATGCTTAGGGAGCATGGGATAGATTACAACAAGATGGGGTTTCGGTCGATGTGCAGCGACGAACTTGTCGAGAAAACAGGTTTGACAGAGTTACAACTGCGCAGGATATACACCGACGCATGGACAAAAGGGTGGCATGAGATACCTCCCTTGGCGCATCCGGAAAAGCTGCAGATGCTCGTATCGGCCCACCATGTCGATATCGTCTCCAGCAGGGACGATTCCACCATCGAGGGGCTCCGGATGTGGTGCCTCTCTAATTATCCTTCCCTCTCCCTGGAGTTGATCCTTCCAGGATTTGATTCGGACAAGTCCCTCCTTCCATATGATATCTACATCGACGATTCCCCTGATCTCGCTGCCAAGATCTCCCTTTGCAGTACCAAGAGCATGATGCTGGTCAACAAGCCCCATAACATGGAGATCGGGGAGAGCGCCAATGTCATCAGGGCTGAAGACGTGAATGAGGCGATATCCCTGGTGCTGGGGAGGGGGCGGGATTTCCCGGGATTGCGCAAGGGCTAGCCCCCTGTAGCCAGTCTTGCAAATTCCCCTGCCAGTTCTTCCGCTTCCTTCTCGCTGCTTGATTCCGCATAGATCCTTATCAGCGGTTCCGTCCCGCTTGCCCTCATGAGCACCCACGACCCGTCATCCAGCGAAAGGCGGATCCCGTCGATCCTGCTGGTTTCTACCACTTTCCTACCGCCAATATTCCCTGGCGGGCGCTCAAGGCATTTCTTGACCATCGCAGAGCTTTCGCTGTCGACCTTGTAGTTGCGGTTTACGAACCCCCCGAAGCCATGCCTCGAGGATACCTCCTCCCATATCTCGCTGAGGGGCTTGCCGTAGCTCCCCCTCATTTCGGCCAGCAGCACGCCGCTCAGTATCCCGTCCTTCTCCGGTGCGCCCCATCCATATCCGAGCCCGCCGTAGCCGTCAGCCCCGAAGGCGGCGCCCCCCATGAGCTCTTTCGCTATGTATTTGAACCCGACAGGGGTCTCGACAACCTCTACGGAGTATTTTTCCGCAAGCCTGTCCAGGGTGTGGGTGGATGCCACGGTGCGCGCTATCTTCCCCATTGTCCCCTTCCTTCCGAAGAGATAATCGGCTATCAGGAGCGAGAGCTCTATTGATGTATAGAACCCTCCTTTCTCGTCCACTGCGGCGATCCTGTCTGCATCCCCGTCGTTGGCAAGCCCCATGTCTGCCCCACTATCCACCACTTTTTCCTTAAGCCCTTTCAGGTTTTCAGGAGTCGGATCAGGGGAGAGCCCCCCGAATTCGGGATCCGGATTCCCGTGGATCTCTTCTACGGCCGCGCCATTTCTCCGAAGGATCTCCGCCATATATCCTACGCCGGCGCCGAAGAGGGGATCCGTTACGATGCTAAGTCCCTTCACCTTCCCCAGCTGGAGGCTTTTCTCGATAAAACCGATATAGCTTGGCTTCATGTCTATTGTCCCTACCTCTGGGGGCGCTTTCCTTTCCGGCACCCTGTATCCCTCGTTTATCGATTTCTCTATCCTCGAGGTTATCTGCGGGAACGCTGGCCCGCCGTAATGGGGTATGAACTTGAATCCATTGTAGACCGGGGGGTTGTGGCTTGCCGTTATCTGAACCCCTCCGCCGAGCTTCCTGTCCACGACCGCGAAGGCGATTGCAGGGGTGGGGGTCTCCCTATCCACGATATAGGGCTTTATCCCTCCGTTGGCAAATGCCCTTGCCGCCACCCCCGCGAATTTCCTTGAATTGTGCCTTGCGTCATGCCCGACGATCACCCCCCTCTCTCCCATCCCTTCCTCTATGATGTACCTGGCCGCTGCGGATGCCACCAGATATACGTTGCCTTCGTCGAAGTCGTCATCCATCCTGCTCCTCCAACCGTCGGTTCCAAACGATATCATGAAAATCACATTATCCAGATTGCATTACAATATATTATGCACTATGTGCCATCAGCCGACTGCCCTGGCAATGCCCGTATGGAGGTTCTTCAGTATGAGCCTTTTCGCCAGGTTGAATATTGCCATCATGGCTATTCCGGCCGCTATGAGATAGGCCATCATTGCCAAGGGGACCTTGGCGACAAGTATCCCATAATATGATATCGTTGCCGCGAAAAGGATGCTTATGGCTGACGAGAAAACGAGCCACCTGCTCGGCATCACCCTCCTCGATACGTCCCTGTTTCTTATGCTGTAGATAAGGAGGTTGTCGGTGAAGTTGAACAACAGGAAGGTGAATGCCTGGAACGCCGCGATGCCAAGCGCGAAGTACTCGGCTACCGGGACGAAGGAAAGCGAGATCAGGAGCAGGAATATCCCTAGCGGCACGGACGAATATATGAGGGATTTTGTATCCCATGTGTCCGGAGATTTGGAGTAATGGGTATTGTCCGTCGCTATCGTTATATTCACTATGTCGTTGGTGAATATGAGCAGTATGAGCTCGAAGGGCCTTATCGGGACGGTCTTCAGCGCTATGAACACTATGGCGACATAGAACAGTATCTGGATGACCTTGGTGATCTTGACGATCGTGTATGTTATCATCCTTTCGAATATCTTCCGGCTCTCCTTCACCGCAGAGACTATCGTTTCCAGCCCGTTCTTCATGAGCACCATTCCGGCGACGCTCTTTGCGACATCGGTTGCATTTTCCACCGCTATCCCGACCTCGGCCTGCTTCAGCGCGGGGGCGTCGTTTATCCCGTCTCCGGTCATGCCCACCCTGAACCCGCCGGCCTGCAGAGCCTTTACGATCATGTACTTATCCTCCGGGAATATCCCGGCGAACCCGTCGCTCGCCCCTATGGTCTTTGCCATCTCCTCGGCTCCCATGCCCTTCAGGGCGTTGATGTCCACTATGTTGCCCCCTATGCCTACTTCGACCGCTATGCTCCTCGCGACCTCGATATTGTCCCCTGTGATCATGATCGGCCTTATCCCCAATGCCCTCATGTCGCCTATAAACGTCTTCGCGTCCTTCCTCGGCTTGTCGTATAGCGCAATGACCCCTATGAGCGTCGATTCCCCGTTTTCCCTTTTTCTGGCGACAGCTATAGTTCGGTACTGCTTGACCGAGAAGCTCTTGACCTTTTCCGATGCCTCCTGCCTCTCCGCATTGTCGAGGTTGCATATGCCCTCAACTGCGCTTATCGCCCCCTTTATGACCTCAATGGATTCGGAATTCCCCTTCCTGACCTTTCCGCTTGACATCTTCGTCGCAGGCTTGAAGGGCGTGAATTCCAATACCTCATACCCCTCTGTCGATATGCTGCGTTCCCTGCCATAGTTTATTATCGCCATGTCAATTGGGTCCTTATCGCTCTCGTTAGAGGCAAGTACTGCATCCCTGATCACTTCCTCCTCCGTGCTGCCGCCGAGCGGGAAGACCTCCTTCACCTGCAGTATGTTCTCTGTTATGGTCCCTGTCTTGTCGAGGCATATCACATCAAGCGTGGATATCTCTTCTACCGCGGAAAGGTTGGTGACGAGTATCGATTTGTCAATCAGCCGCTCGGTTCCCAGCGCCATCGTGACGGTGAATGCGGCAGGCAGGGCAACCGGCACTGATGCGATTATGACCACCAGTACGAATGGCAGCAGGTTCATGATCCCCATCTTCAGGGCCAACGTCCCGAATGCGAATATCGCAACCGCAACGATGGCATCTATCGCTATCAGGTATCCCGTTATGCCGAGTATCGTCCTTTCCAGGTGCATCGGCGCCCTCGCCTCCTGGACAAGCTGGGTCGTCTTCCCGTAATAGGTATCAACCCCTATGGCGACCACGAGGCATTCGGCTTCGCCCTCCCTTATCATCGATCCGGAGAATATCTTGTCCGATGCCCTCTTCGATACCGGCATCGACTCCCCCGTAAGCACCGATTGGTCCACTTCAATCTGCGAATCGCTCACTATGACCGAATCGGCAGGCACGATGTCCCCCATCCTGACCCTTATTATATCTCCCGGGACTATCTCCCTCGCCTTTTTTATCACCCACTTCCCGGACCTGAGCACCCTCGCATTAATGGTCAGCCTTTCCTTAAGGAGTTCCAGGGAGTTGTCCGCCTTCCGTTCCATGGTGAAGCTGACTATGCCGTTGAATACGAGCAGGGCGGATGTTATGTACATGTCCCTGTAGTGGCCGATTAGATAGGAGATGATGACTACGGCCTCCAGCATGAAAGGTATCGGGCCGTAGAATTTCTTTACGAACTTCAGGAGGGGATTTTCCCTTCGTTCGGGCACCTCGTTGTAGCCGTATTTCTTCACGCGCTTCGCTATCTCTGCAGCGTTCAACCCGCTGCTCTTCCCCTCGACCCTTTTGAAGGCCTTCGCGATCTTATCCTTGGCGTCACTGTCCATCAAATATCCTAAAATGCATACTACTGCAATCTATATATTTTGTCCTGCCTCCTTTGTTTTGCATCTCCTCCACGTAATATATCCCTTCCTATACGCGGATGTACATCTATTTCCGGAACCGCTAATAATTTTGTACATAAAGGTGTTTACGTGGTGGTATGGAGATAAACAAGATTGTGGAAGAGACAAGGAAGACGTGGTTTGCATCGCACGACGGGAACTATTCCAAGGGTGATGTCGAACTTCTCTACGCTACCCTTGCATTGGGAGGGGAGGTCGGCGAACTCCAGAACAAGGTAAAAAAGATATTCCGGACCAAGTACTACACAGAGGGGCATCCGTCAAGCACCGGGATAGAGGCCATAGGGGAGGAGATTGCAGATACCCTCTTTTACCTATCGAGGATAGCGGATCTTCTCGAAATAGACATAGAAAAGGAATTCGCCAAGAAGATGGCGGAGAATGTGAAAAGGTACGGGTTAGCAGACAATGGCAAATGAGCTCCTCCACCCCCTTTATGCCGCCTGCCTTGCCTGAAGGCCTTCCATAACCCCGAATCAGAGGATGTTGAAATGGAGGAAGAAAAGGTAGACGGCGGCGTTCGCCAGCGTCATGAATATCCCTATCTTGAGGAATCCGAAAAATGTAATCCCTTCCTCGTGCCGTTTTTCCGCACCGTTGACTATTATCACATTGCTTGCCGCCCCGAGCATTGTAAGGTTCCCTGCAATGGTGCTCCCCGCGGCGAGCGCAAGCAGCGATAAGCTATTGAAGGGGAGGCTCTTCATTATGTTAAGGTATAGCGCCACAAAAGGGACGTTCGATATGAATTGGCTTAGCACTATACCTGTTGCAAAGATATTTATCGGGTTCGACGGGGCGAGCCCTGCCCCTGCCACAACCCTCTGGAAGAATCCGGTATCCCATGCGCTTTGCACGACTATGAACAGCGAAGCGAAGAAGAGAAGCGTGGACCAGTCGATGTTCTTCACCACTTCCACCCTCCTTTTGCTGAACAAGAGGATCGGCAAAATGGCTATCGGGGCGACCTCCCAAAGGCCAACTTTCAGGTTGGGAATGACATACGGCGCGGCGGAATAGCCTATTATGAGCAGGACAAGCAGCGCAAGGGAGATCTTGGCAAATCTTTCCAGTTCCGGGTCGGAAGCCTGTTCCTGAAGGTGGTCCTTTATCTCTTTCCCGAATTCCTCCCCGAATATCAGCCTGACAAAAAGGTATACGACAAGGAGGTTTATCATCGTGGGTATGAAGAGGTGGGCGAAGAACGCGATAAAAGGCGATTTCAATCCGCCTGTCGCCGCAATAAGGAGATTCTGCGGGTTGCCTATGGGGCTCGTCACGCTGCCTACCGTGATAGAAAACGCGAGCGAATAAAGGAGCATCTTCGGGTTCAAGTTATATTTTTTCGAGATCTTCAACAGCAACGGGGTGCCTATTATGGCAAGCATATCGTTCATCAGGACCATTGACAGCATCCCGATTGAGAATATGAGGACGATCATCATCCTGTCTACAGATTTTATCCCGTTCATGGCAGATCGAAATATTTTTGACAGGTAATCGCTCCTGTCAATTGCCTCGCCGATCACGAAAAGCCCGAAGAGCGTGATGATTACCTCATAGTTTATTGAGAGGATTGCCTGTTGCGCCGATATCTGGCCAGAGACGAGCACCGCCACGGCGCCGAAGAGCATGATCTGCCATATCCTCGGCTTGAACCAGAGGATTTTCCTTATCGCTATAACTAGAAAAACGGCGAAGAGCACAATGACCGACAACGGCAGCATGTCCATCTACCAGGCATTCATCTGAGATTCCAGAACCTTCCATATGATGCCTTCATCAGGCAAAGATACTTCCGCTAGGCTGTGCGTCCATGGCCATAGCAAGCAGCAAGGCTTCCGGACGGCACATAGGTAAGAATTAGTGCGACGCTGCAAAGATGACGTTGCAGCGTACGCAATATCCGTTTATTTACCGCCTATCCTGAACATTTTTGTACCGCATTTCGGGCACTGCCCAGACATGGCACTCTTGCCATTCTTCATGGTAACTTCCTTTGCATCTTTCATTTCGCGCTTTTCCTTGCACTTAACACAATAGGCTTGCATATCATCGCCGAAGATATATCCCATACCATATTATAAACATATTGCTTTGGCGTTATTGGCCATTCACTTGAAGCCCCTTCCGAAATACAGGAGGATTATCACCGCAGCCGATGCGACTGCTGCTGCGTATACGTAAGAGTACGAGGGGTTTATCGTGTATAATATCCCCATGCCTATGTTTGCAGTGAAAAGACCTATGCTCCTTGAGGAGGTAAGATATCCAAACTTCCTTCCCTGCTCTTCCTTGTTTGTTATCAGAGAGATTATTGTTGGTTCGAAGGTCTCTATCGCGCCAAGCGATACTCCCAACAAGGCTACTGCAAAATATGATAGCAGTACATTTGCTGCCGAGACATAGTAGATGGCAAGCACTGCCGAGGCTATCGCGGCTAGCAGGTATCCCAAAAACGCAAGCCCCTTAACCGCATTAAGCCTGTGTGCCTGTTGACCTATCATGTAGCCTGCAACGGCAGAGAAGGCAAGATAGACCATATACGAAAAAATGCCTGTCAGGTCGCTGCCGGCGCGTGAGGCTATTGTTATTATCGGGAAGCCAAGGCTGTAGGAGCTGAACCCGAACAGCGCTGTTGATACCAGCACCCCCTTAAGCGTGTCCGACTTTATTCTGCTTTTCGGTGTCCCCGCTTTGCTTTCGATCTTCCCTGCCGCTTTACTCCTCCCCATCCTGCTCTTTACGAAGATCAGACATACCGTAGACAGCGATATGGGTATCGCGGTAAATATGAATATCGACTGCAAACTAAGCTTCAGGTACAGCAGCATGAGCAGGTATGCTACCGCAACCACCCCTCCCCCAACGTCTAGGGCATGCAGGAGGCCGAACGCCCTTGGCCTCTCCCCCTTTGTGGTGGATTCGGACAACATCGCCCTTCTCGGAGGGGATCTGAAATTCCTTGCCCACCACCCTGCCGAGTATGTAGATATTGCTTGCACCGCGTTTGCCGCAAAACCGAGGAATGGGAGTATGAGTATGAATACGTTCCCAAGAACCGCCACCCTCTTTCTTCCAAACCTGTCCCCAAGCATGCCGCCGGCTGTGCTGAAGAGCGCCCCTATGCCATATGCAAAAGCGTATGCCACCCCCAAGTAATATGCAGGGGCACGGAGTACAAGTACAAGAAACACCGGGAAGCCCGCCAAGATTGCCTGGTAGCCCATATCTGCAAAGAAGGCAGACATGCTTATCAGGAGCACATTGCCGTTTATCCACCATTTTGGCTTTGTCATAATTCTCGCAGCCGCGTATGCTGGGATCGCACCTGCGGCCTTTCCGTTGCGAACGGAACTCCGGTAGCGGCTTTCTCGTCTGGCTTTCGTTTCCATATTGCCGCCGGTTTTATTTTCAGAAATGCGAACATCCGCCTCTTCGCACACGGATTATAAACATTGAAGGGACATAAAGGGCTATGGCATGAATCTAGCCAAACCTGCACCAAGCGTTTTCGATTAATTCTAATTTGATTTTATTACCAACATTTGGGGTCAATATTATCTCAAATAATCATATACCCCTTCTCGGCTCTTAAAAAAGAGCAGAGTAAGCTTATTATCCTCTACTGTGTAGACAAGTCGTTTGTTGCCCACCCTCACAGAAAAGGTGTTTTTTAAATGGCGCAACGGTTTGCCTAAAGGTATCCCGCCTTTAAGTTGCCCTATCAGCCCGTTTATGCGCTTTATGTCATCTTTGCCGCCTTTCTTGTAATCCTTATCGAACTCGCTTGTTGAAAAGAGTTCCATAAGGTTCACTTTGGCAGCACAAATGCATGAACCTTCCCCCTACCTGACTTAATGTCTTTAAGAACTTTTTCGGCGGCAGCGCCATATAACTCATCATCGGTTAATCCATGCATCTGATCGAACTCGAATAAGGCAAGCCTTATAGCTTCGGTCTTTGTCTTAACATAATTCTCTTCGACCATGCGGTCTATCACCTCTTTGGTGTACCCCTTAAGTTCTATATTGATATTTGACATCCTAATACCCTTGTTTTTTTATAATAATATAGTATAATACCTTATGCTATAATATATATGCTTTCCGTTGTGTTAAGCCTATTGCGCCATTCCTTATTGCAATAGCCATCCAAAAATCTGGCAATGCCGTTATTATCGGTGCCTACGGGCTATTAAGATATTTATGGACTCAGCGGTAGTCAGTCGTTGAGTATGGTGTATAAACACTATTATTCGAGGATATTCAACATCAAACACAGTTATTCGTTGTCGCTTACCCCTACACATTTATAAATATTCGGTTTTTAATTGAAATGTAGGGGTAGACAACCATTAGATGGGATTTGTACCCTGCCTCCTCGTAAAGCGAAAATGGACTCGGCGGGATTCGCACCCGCGGCCTTCCGCTCTTTTGATAACGCTTTTTTTAAAAGTTTTCTTGCAAAGCGTTAATCCCTTGCCTTCTCTTCAATAAACTTAAGCAGCATGGGGTCTGATATGAAATACCTGCTTTTACTATCCTTTTCTATATATTCGAGCCTGTTTAGCGTGCTTAGATACTTTGACAGGCTTGTGTTGTTGAAATTTGTTGCCTTCGCTATGTCAACAAACCTCACGGGCTCCTTGGCAAGTACCCTAAGTACTTCTATCAGCTTAGGTGTGCCTATGCCAAGTTCGGCTATGCTTTTTAGCTCCTGGGAGACTATCTTCTTTGCTTCTTTTATTGTTTTGGTTAAGGCGATGTTGGGGTTCTTTACCTGTGCGTAATTATAACCAAAAAGAGTCAACCAGCCAGGCAACCCATCAAGGTTCTCTTCTACTTCTATGGCCATTTTTTCATTGAGTCTCAAACCCAACTCGGCAGTTCCTGTTTTCAGGAAGCTTAGACTTATCGAAGACTGCCATCGTTTTATCTCCATTTCTGTTATGGCTCTGCCATATAACGGGCTGCTTGGCCCAGGTTCGACAATAGACTTCAAGACCCCGATCATCGATCCTGTTATGATAAACGTGACGCTGTCATAGTAATAGTCGTATAAATGGGCCAGTAACATCACCACTTTTCTAGGGTTCACAAGCCATTGGGCTTCATCTATAATTATATATATATGGCCTACTTTCTTCAATAAAGAGTCTAGATTTTTTTTTGAGAGCGTTTTGTTGTATTCTGCTCCTATGTTGATTGGAGTATAAGGCACTCTAATCTCTGCCTTAACTTTAAGAGAACTTTCAGGCGTTGCGAGCAGTTTATTCAGCGATTCTATAAAGTTATTGTTTTCCCTCGCATCCAGCAAGAAAATCTTCCTTCCCATTCTTTTAATAGCGCATTCTGCAAGCGAGGTCTTTCCGACCCTTCTGGGGCCGAGTATGATTACCCAGTTCTTTTTCTTAAGGCTCTCTACGAGTCCGTCCAGCTCCTTTTCTCTTCCGTAGAGAAAGCGGGGATCGGATTTGGGTTTTGTGTCAAATAGCGTCATATACCCACTTACTTAGTAAGCACCTTAACTAAGTAAATATACATGAAAACATTAATAAATATTCTCCCAAAACATGGTGCATATCCTACTGCAACAGCACCAGACCCGCTTGCGGGTTTGCCGCCGCTATTTTCGGGAGCTTTCTGATAAAACTCTTTTCCAAAGAGTTTTGTGGACTCTGCGGGGATCGCACCCGCGACCTTCCGCTTGCAAAGCGGACGCTCCCTAGCTGTTTGCCGTCTAGCTTTCGTTCCATTTTAGCACCGTAGATTTTATTTTCGAAGACGCGAACATCCGTGCCTTCGCACACGGATAATAGCGCGTCTAGAAATATAAAGGAATACGGTGCGGTTCCTAGCCGTATTCGCACCCAGTGTTTTCGATTAACCTTTCCAAAAAGGTTACGCACCCAGACTTTTTAGTAAAGCTTTTTGTAAAAAGGTTTCATAGATTACCCATAACCCTATGCCACGACAACTCGTGCGTTGCCAACGCAACTTACGAGGTCTATCGCTCCAACGAACTGCAATGTCCCACATCGGCCATTTCCTGGAGCTGACACGTACCACAAAACACATCTGATTGAACTAACGCTGCTCATTTCTTTGTCGAGATTCCCAACGCATCCAATAAGTTCCTGCTCTCTAACTCGTCGGGAAGTTCGTTGTCGCTGCATCTGAATATCGCCTGCAGCCCCAATGCGATGATGTGCTTCGCATACATCGCGCCGTCCTGATACCAATGACCAAGTTCCTTCGATACAAAACTTACCTGTTTCATTGCGACAGGTATAATTTTCTTTATTTTCGATATTTTCATCTGAACAACTAGGCGGGGGCTGCCGCTGCAAGGCGGTGGCTCCGCTAACACTTATAGACGTCTATCTCTGCAAAACAGTCGTTGACGGTCGCCTTCCGCCCGTTCTTTGTATCGAAGAGAAAAAAGTAGAACCTTTCGAAATAGCGGAAGTGTCAAGGTTTATAGATTTTCAACACCCTCATATAATCACAGAGCCGTATATAATTATATGTTTAATCGTGTATCATTTTGATATGATGCCTTTTACTGTTATGCTGGAGTCGGTATTCAACCTTGCTGCCCTTAATATAAACCTCTACAACCCACAGAATGTTGATGTATACTCTGCCATTGTTATAGCACTGCTTCTAGGCATTGTACATGGTATAACCCCAGACGAGCATACATGGCCCATAACATTTTCTTATGCAGTTGGCAGCTACAGTACCAAAGGCGGGGCCAAGGTTGGCATGATCTTCTCTGCTGGCTTTACACTACAACGTGCCATACTCTCTGAAATAGCATATTTCGCACTTGCCGGAATATTCATGACCTCAGCAGCATTCGGAATCACATACGTGCTCGTTGGCATAGCAATGTTCGCAGCAGGCATGTATATAAAGAATAAGAGGATATATCCGCATTGGCACGGGCTTGAAGAGAGGCTGTCGTACGTCTTTGGCCTGCACAAAAAGGATAGCAAAAGCCACAGGCAGGAGGAGGAGCATAAGCTGAATCCACTAGCCACAACAGACGCTTCAACCGATCTCAAGGCTGTTCCGTCCAAACTTGCATTCCTGCACGGCATTATAGCTGGTTTCGGCTTTGGTGCTTTCGCGCTAATAATATATACTGTACTTTCCCCTGCAATGCCAAACGCATGGGTAGGCTGGATCCCGGGCTTCATGTTCGGCATAGGGACAATGATAATGCAGATTATATTGGGTGCAGGCTTCGGAAGGTGGCTTTCAGGGGCTAAAAAACTCACCCAGCGTGGCATAGCATTCGTTGCAAGGACCATAAGCTCCGACGTGCTATACTACGGTGGGCTTGCGTTTGCAATTGCCGGAATAGCCATACTTGCATACCCGCAGATCCTGACCTAGGGGATTTCAACCGGCATAAAGATACATAACCTAGGTAATCTTGGGATAGGCTTTTTCATAGTAGTATTTGTAATTATAGCCATAGGCCTGCTATCTTATTTCAGGGCCATACGCATCGCCAGCAGAACCAGCGGGCTGCATATCTCGTCGAAGTGATGCATGGCCAAAGATGAATCCATTTATCTGTACTACTCGTGAAATTGGTATGGCTCTGCATATTGTATTCTGCTGTGCAGTTCAATGTGGCAAGCGCTATCATGCGGATGCTTGCATATGATTGACCGAACTGCGCTAAAATGCAACTGCAAAGTGGGCCTGACGCTGCGTTTCACTTAAGATACCTGTTGTGGCCTTAGGCTTCTTTTATGGCTGTTTTTACCTTTGCCATTGTAGCCTGGTCTATCTCAGACATTCCATGGGCCTTCTTGGCGTGTGCGGCTATCTTTCCCATTAGCTCCTGCTCAGAGCTGGCACGTGCCTCAAAACCACACGACATACCTATATCTTTGCATGCGAACTTTTTTGCTATTTTATCCACCTATTAACTATTAATTGGGATAACAATTATTAAAGACCGCCATACAGCATCCCGAACCTTTTCATGCGGTGCACTATCATTTTTGACGCTTCGGCATAGTCTGTGAGTGCAGTGAGGCCTTTTTCAGTTATCTTATACTGTTTCCTCTGCTTTTCGGACCTCTGCCCTGCATTCAGCGATTTTATATATCCATTCCGCTCCAACCACTCAAGCGTAGTATACGTGGCTGCAGGACCGGGCCGCCACATGCCGCCTGTCTTCTCGAATATCTGCTCCATTATCTCAAAGCCGTACATGGGCCTCTTTGATATCAGCCTGAGAATATATGGCTTGAGAAGCCCGTGAGGGATCACGCTCACCCTAAATGGACCGCAGTTGCAGTACCCTGAATTTATAGGCATAGCCTGCACTATTTGCTGCCTTTCCTTGTGTCTTCTGCCTTGAGATCCGCTATTCGTTTATCTATGAGCTTTATCTCTTCCGTGAGGTCATCTTTGTAGTATCTTAGACGTTCAGCTGTTTCGTCATTTGTCGGGCCTATATCACCGAAGCCCATATGCCTGCGCATTCCTCCGCTTCCACATCCACATCTGCAGCTGCATCCACAGTCTTCTTTCTCTATGTTTCTCATTATATCACTAGTGATATATATGATAATATACATATTTAAATCTTCGTACTTGTTTAGCTAAAATTCCGCTTTCGACGACAAGAAAATTCGGGCCAGAAATAGCCTCAGACGACAAAATCCGATGAGCTAAGCAAGTACAAATCTTCTGGAACACCTATTTCTACCGAAGACTAAAGACAAGTCCATCGCACCTGCTTCACTCGTAAACATAAGGTGGACTCGGCGGGATTCGCACCCGCGGCCTTTCCGTTGCGAACGGAACGCTCTACTCCTGAGCTACGAGCCCGTACGCTCTTCTGCAAACAAATATAGAACTTAATCCCTCAATGCTTTATAGCTT
>JAKARM010000004.1:0-2283 GCA_021822165.1 Microcaldota archaeon
TATTACGCTCCTATATCAAGTTCCGGAGTAGGCGCATGGCAGCAAACATCAAGTTATCCTGAAGCTTCAGATGGTCTGTCTTGTATTATTGCCAATGGGTATATCTATTGCGTTTCTGGGCAGACTTCATCATCCAGTCTTACGAATGGTAATGTCCCAACATATGTCTATTATGCCCCTATCTCGAATTCGGGCATCGGGGGCTGGAGCGAAACTGCGCAGTATCCCCTCTCAGACATAATAAGTCCAAGTTGTGTTGAGGGTCCATAGCCAAGTACTTATTTTTCGTTATTTTTACCTGTTTGCATAATAAGGATCAACTGCCTTCCTAGTTTATAAGATTTAATGTTTTTGGGCAGTAAAACTCTGCAATCTATCTAAAAATAAGAGTTCTGGCGTGCTTTTCTCGTTTATAAATATGCTTAAATATCTGGGAAACGAAATGTATCCGTTGATGGTATGGATCGTACCGAAAGGCCCAAAAAGGCAGCAAAAATATCCGAGGCCGAGCATGTGGATGATGTAAAGAGCCGGAGCCTTCCAATGCTGCGCCAAGAAAGGGGACTTTCTGCCAAGAGCAATTTCCTAAAGGGGGATGTGGGGAACTCAGAGAAATCCGTGAATGGGGAAAAACCAACGCAGGCCCTTAAAAAACCCGTTTCAATCAAGCAGCGTACAATAGATGTATTGGAGCAGGCAGCAGCCATTGGTGCGGTAGTAGGGGCCAATGCGGCTGCCGCCGGAAAGGCTGCAGGGATTAAAGCGGTAGCTGTAGGAAAGGTCGTAGGGACCAAGACATTAGCCGTGGGGAAGGCCGTCGGGGGCGTTGCTATAAGCATGGTTAAGCTCGGAATAAACGTTATCCCGCCCTCTGTTTTTATAGGCGCAATCGTGGTAGGGGCCGCCGTCGGCACCGTGCTGGGCGGTTTTATGGCGGGTGCAACCATAGGCGTAGCAATAGGCGCAGGAATCGGGTATATTGCAGGATTTCTGGCAGCCATGTTGGGGCCATTTTAGTGGGCATTTGGAAGCCACGCATTTTCTAATCAGAATTCAAAGGCTTCCAATTCAAGGGCCTCCATTTGCTGGTATCGTCTTCTCATCGAATCCGCTTCTTCCGGGATGGGCGTTCCGGTCCTTTCGGAACAGATCCGTTCCGGCATACGAAACCTCGTGTGAAATTATACTAAAAAGCTTAAATATCAGGAAAAAGAAACTCCCTACTATGGAGAAGAAAAATGTTGCAGCTGGCGCGGCATTAGCATGCGTATTGTCTTGTTCAACGCCTTTTATGGCGACTGCGAGCGCCGATTCCCTCAAGGTCCCGAACGCTTCGGTCCAAGGGCTCATGCGGAAGGGCGACAGCTCATCCCGCCCTGAGATAATCCTTGCGGCAGGGACATTCAGGCAGAACGGGAGCGGGATGCAAAAAGGGCCTTTCGAGATGATGGGCGTGTTCCCTCTCTCCTCTGCTGGCAAGTTCGGGCTGGACGGGTCCGTCGGCTATTTCAGCGGGGATTCGACCCGCGACGGCCTTATTTTCGGGGCAACTCCCTACTACATGGTTGATGACAGCATAAAGCTGTTCGCCACGGGAGCGGCATTCGCCTATGCAAACACCGTCAATATCCCCGGAAGCCAATTTTATTCTGACAAGCACGGGGTAGTTCCCTTCGCCGCGGTTGGCGGGGAGCTCTACCTGACCAGGGAGATCGGGATAGTCCTGCAGGCATCCAAGGTCTTCGCAGGAAGCCAGAGCTCGACGCAGCTCTTTACCGGGGTGGCCATAAGGCCGTCGATGGAAAGGGAGTCGGACAGCGGATTGTCCGCAGGGAGCGGCAGCATAGTCCTTACTGCGGGGCTGAGCGTCCTGAACGATGCGGTAGACCAGCACAGCCCTATGGAGCAGATAGCGTACCAGAAGCAGCTAAATAGCTGGTTCGGCCTCCAGGCAGGATATCTCAATGAAGGGACGAAGAGGGTTTTCGGCGAGGAGTATACCAGGCGCGGGGTTTTCCTCGGCCCTGTATTTACCTACAACTTCAAGAACGTAAAGACGTTCATTGACGCATCCCTTTATAGGTATAGCGCCACCGGCGCGGTGAACGCAACTGGCGTGACCCCCATGGTGGGCATCGGGCTCTCATTCCCTGTATTAAAGGAGGCAAGCGTGGTTGTCGAGTGGAACCGCGTGCTCATGCGGAATCAGAGCATGGCAAACATCGATGCGGATCAATACGAGGTCGGGGTAAAGCTGCCCCTTCCGTAGCCCCGCCGACAAGC
>JAKARM010000004.1:2383-53710 GCA_021822165.1 Microcaldota archaeon
ATGGGCGGCATGGTTTTAGGTGTGGTTGAACCATGGAATCCGATCCCGCCGCGCGCAGAAAGGTCGTATTGGTCACCGGAGGTTTCGGCAGGATGGGCACCGCGCTCATAAATCGACTTCTCGGCCTTGGCTGGAATGTCCGTGTCCTGGACAGGCGGGAATCTGTGGCAAGGGAACTTCAGTCCCTCCCCGAAGCGGACCATTTCCACTGTGATCTCTCCTCTTCCTCTCCTGCTAATCACGATGCGCTTGTCTCCGCCTGCAGGGGTGCAGATATCATCTACCACCTTGCCGGAACGAGCTACGGCCATGGCTCGTCGTACAAGAGGATGCTCTCCCTGAATCTCCTTCCAACCCAGAACCTGCTTTCCGCATGCTCGGAGGCGAATAGCGGCCAATCCGGGCATGTGACGAGAGTGGTGTTCGCAGGCAGCACGTCCGTCTACGGGCACGGAAGGCCCGGCGAGGTCCTGGATGAAAGATCTGCCACAAGGCCGAAAAGCATCTATGCGAAGAGCAAACTCCTGGCGGAGGAAGCGATAAAGGCTGCGGTAGAGAAGGATCCATCCTTGAAATATACGATACTCAGGATAACCGCAATCTACGGCAAGGGGTATGACGAATCGTTCTTCAAGATTTTCCGCATGCTGCGCAGCGGGAAATTCAGGTATCTCGGAGACGGCAAAAACCACCTTACTCTAGTGAACATAGAGGACGTGGTCAACGGAATGGTCGCTGTTGCGGAGAGCAGCCGATGCGAGAACAAGACCTACAACCTGACGGACGGGGAGTCTCATACTGTACGGGGCCTTATCGAGGCAGTTTCTGCTGAAATGGGGATGGAGCCGCCGACGAAGCATGCGGGCAGGATTATCGGAAAACTGCTTGCCAGGTTCTCCGGGGCGACCTCCGACGAATTGGACTTCCTCTTCAGCGACAGGGTGGTAAGCACGGATCTGATACGCAGGGATGCTGGTTTTATCCCCTCCGTTCCCATCACGAAGGGGATACATGACCTTGCGGCGAGGTTTGCGGATTCGGAAGCGCAGGATAAGGGATAACATCTCCTTTCCTCCTACCGCCTGTTTTTAATTCTTATCCGTACCAACTGTAATATTGCATTATTATCCGGATTTGATTTTCGATTGTGCATCCCGGGCACTGTCCGCGGATTGGTGATATCATGGTGAATGGAGTTGAATTGACCGTTGCAGGGGCGCTCGTTACTGACGACGGAAGGGGTATCGCAAGGATAGATTCGAAGGCGAGGAAGCTCCTCGATGTCGTTTCGGGGGACATAATAGAGATAAAGGGCAAGAGGCGGTCCACTGCCGCAATAGTCTGGCAGTCCCACCAGCAGGACGAGGGGCTGGATTTCATAAGGATCGATGGCTACATAAGGCAGAACATAGGGGTCGGGATAGGCGACAAGGTATTCATATCCAAAGCCGATGTCGTGGATGCCGAGAAGATAGTGCTGGCCCCGCCCCCCAACCAGAAATCTCCCGTGTCGCCCGATTTCTCCGGGTACGCGAAGGGGAAGCTGGAAGACAAGCCCCTCATCAAGGGGGACGTGGTCCCGGTCCCCATGTTCGGCTACGTATTCAACTTCGTCGTAGCCCAGGTCCTGCCGCACAAGGTGGTCAGGGTTACCAAGAACACCGAGGTCGTGGTGAAGCCCGAGCCCGTGTCGGATTCGATGGTGAAGATAGGGGAGGTGCATTACGAGGATATAGGCGGGCTCGACAGCGAAAAGAGGAAGATACGCGAGATGGTCGAGCTTCCGATAAGGTATCCTGAGCTCTTCGAGAGGCTCGGCATAGAGCCCCCGAAGGGAGTGCTCCTCTACGGCGCGCCCGGGACAGGGAAGACCCTTCTCGGAAAGGCGGTGGCCAACGAAAGCGACGCCCATTTCATTTATGTGTCGGGGCCCGAGCTGGTGAGCAAGTTCGTCGGTGAGAGCGAGGAGCGCATGCGCGAGCTCTTCAACGAGGCGAAGGAAAAGGCGCCGGCCGTTATATTCATGGACGAGATCGATGCGATAGCCCCGAAGAGGGAGGAGGCGACCAACGAGGTCGAGAGGCGCATGGTCTCGCAGCTGCTTACCCTGATGGACGGGATGAATTCAAGGGGGCAGGTGATAGTCATTGGCGCGACGAACAGGCCCAATGCGATAGATCCTGCATTGAGGAGGCCAGGCAGGTTCGACAGGGAGATGGAGATAGGCGTGCCGTCGAGGGGCGCGAGGAAGGAGATACTCCAGATCCACACGAGGAACATGCCTCTCGCCAAGGATGTCCTGATAGATGAGATATCTGACATGAGCCACGGCTACACAGGGGCGGATCTTGCCGCGCTCGTGCGCGAAGCGGCTATGTCTTCGCTCAGGACGATAATGCCGAAGATATTGGACATGCGATCCGTTCCGAACGAGCTCCTAATGGGCATAACCGTGAACAGGAATGATTTCCTTGACGCGTTCGGCAACGTCCAGCCCAGCGCGCTCAGGGAGGTCTTCATAGAGAGGCCCAACCTCCACTGGAGCGATGTCGGCGGCCTGGAGAAGGTGAAGGAGCAGTTGAGGGAGGTCGTAGAGCTTCCGATAAAGGATCCAGGCGCCTTCGAGAGGATGGGGATCCGCCCGGTAAAGGGGCTGCTGATAGTCGGCGTCCCTGGCACCGGCAAGACGATGCTCGCCAAGGCTGTGGCTACTGAAAGGGAGGCGAACTTCATATCCGTGAAGGGGCCGGAGATATTGAGCAAGTTCGTCGGCGAGAGCGAAAAATCCGTAAGGGAGATATTCAGGAAGGCCAAGATGGCCGCCCCATGCATAATATTCATAGACGAGATCGATGCGATAGCCCCGTCGAGGGACAATAGCGCCAACGACTCCATGGTCTCGGAGAGGGTCGTTGATACGCTGCTGACTGAGATGGATGGGCTGCAGGAGCTGAAGAACGTCATAGTGATAGCCGCATCGAACAGGCCCAATGCGATAGACCCCGCTCTGCTAAGGCCCGGCAGGTTCGACAAGATAATAGAGATCCCGATGCCGGACGAGGAGACGAGGCTGGCGATATTCAATGTCCATACCAGGCGGATGCCTATCGCTAAGGACGTCGATCCCTTGGAGATCGCAAAGCTCACCGCAAACTACACCGGCGCGGAGATAGAGAACATCGTCAGGGAGGCAGGCATGAACGCCATAAGGGCGAAGAAGGACGCCGTCCACAGGCAGGATTTCATCGATGCCTTGAAGGAGGTGAAGCCGGCCATCCCACGCGAGATGAGCGAAAGGGTAAAGAGGTTCAAGGACGAGCCGGAGAACATGTACAGGTAGTTTCCATCTCCTCCAGCTGCCATCTCTCCCGGCGGTTTTTATCCTGTCTATCGGCGGAAACGGGGTTTCCGACCCTCTCTTCCGCCATGTTTCGGATAGGTTTATATAATTGCACATATAAAAGTATCTAATAGCACGGGACAGCATTGCTGGCAGCTGCCTATCGCATTAATCTACAAAAGTGATTTGTTGAAAATCGTATATTCTGACGCAAAGACTGGGAAGAGCGCGCAGGTGGAGCTGAAGCCGGAGGCTTCGGTCTACCTATTGAACAAGAGGGTGAGCGAGGTCGTCGACGGTTCGCCATTCGGGCTGACGGGCTACAAGCTCAAGATAACAGGGGGCAGCGACGACAGCGGCTTCCCGATAAGTCCGAACGTGCACGGTTCCATGAAGACGAGGGTCATAAGGACGAGAAAGAGCGGCAAGCTCGGGAGGATAACGGTCGTAGGAAATGTGATCACCGCCAATACCGCCCAGGTGAACATGGTCATCACCGAGTACGGCAGCAAGGGCGTCGAAGAGATATTCCCGGAAAAGGGCAAAACGGAGGAAAAGAAGGAATGAGAGCCAACCCTGTTCCTCCATTGTGATTCCAGATGAAAAACGATAATACCGATGGCATAAAGCAGAGCTCCTTCAACATAGGCACCCTCGGTCATATAGACCATGGCAAGACCTCGCTGGTGCGGGCGCTCACCAACGTGTGGGCGGACAAGCACAGCGAGAGCCTTAAGCGCAACATGACGATAAAGCTCGGCTATGCCGACATGATCATACGCAAATGCAGCGGTTGCGAGGGCAGCAGCGCCTATACCACAATGGAGAAATGCCCATCATGCGGCACAGAATCCAAACCTCTGATGAGGGTGTCCGTGCTTGACGCCCCGGGCCACGAGACCCTTATGGCTACGGCGATAGCTGAGGCGAACATAATAAACGGGCTCCTTTTCGTAATCGCGGCGAACGAGCCCTGCCCCATGCAGCAGACGAAGGAGCATCTCATGGTGATAAACCTGCTGGGGATAAAGAACGTGCTGATCATCCAGAGCAAGATAGACATCGTCGGGAAGGCTGGCGCCATAGAGAGCTACAACCAGATAAGGAAGTTCGTGAAGGGCAGCGTGATAGAGGATGCGCCAATAATACCCGTGATGACCAACTACGGTATAAACATAGACGTGGTGCTTGATAAGATCGCCAACATGCCGAAGCCTGACTTCGACCCTAATGCATCTCCGAAGATGTACGTTGCAAGGTCGTTCGACATAAACAGGCCCGGCATAGAGGCTTCCGACATGAGCGGCGGAGTCATAGGCGGCACCCTCATAAGCGGGAGGCTGAAGGTCGGGGACGAGATAGAGATAATGCCCGGCATATTGGTGCAAGGCCAGAAGAAGAATGTCTACAAGCCGATAGTGACCGTCATAACCGGGATAAACAACGGCGCCGACGACATGGATGAGGCCCTGCCGGGCGGCCTCATAGGCCTTTCCACGGAGATCGACCCCTCCTTCACCAAGGCGGACGGCCTTGTCGGCAACATCGCCGGGAGGAAGGGCGAGCTGCCCGAGAGCCTGAGCAAGATCACCATGAAATACCACAAGCTGAACAGGGGGGACCTGCAGGAGGGCGCGATGTCGAACGGGGAGGCATTGATACTCAGCGTAGGGACGGCCACCGTCGTAGGGTTCGTCAAGAGCGTGAAGCGCGACAACGTCGAGCTGGAGCTCAAGAAATCCGTGCCTATAGAGAAGGGGCTGAAGATCGCGATCATGAGGAATATCTCGCAGCGGTGGAGGCTTACGGGATACGGGATCTTCTGAAGAGAGGTGCGTTAGATAACATTCACAGGCATATTCAATCCGGCATCGGCGTCACTGGATGTAGTGTCGGCTCTCGTGATAGCGTTCATACTCGGGCTGGTGCATGGCGTTACCCCTGACGAGCATACATGGCCCATAACCTTTTCATATGCGGTCGGGAGCGCAAACCCAAAGGGCGGCATGAAGGCGGGGCTCATATTCTCATCGGGATTCACGATACAGCGCGCCATACTTTCCGAGGCGGCATTCTTCTTCTTCGCCATGACTGGCATATTCCTCTCGGCGGTCACCTTCGGCATCACCTACATCCTTGTCGGGTTCGCGATGGCCGTCGCCGGGTTGTACATAATGAACAAGGGGAAATACCTGCACTGGCATTCGCTGGAGAGCATCTTCGGGTCGATATTCCTCCTACACCCTAGGAAGGGCGACGAGCATGGGGAGCTGAGCCATACGGCCAACCCGATAATGCATTCGGACGACGATGGCGGGGATTTCAAGCCGGTCCCTTCCAAGCTGGCGTTTGTCCATGGCTTGATAGCCGGGTTCGGGTTCGGCCCATTCGCGTTGGTGGTCTACACGATCCTGGTGCCAGTAATGGGTTCGCCCTATCTCGCCTTCCTGCCAGGGCTGCTCTTCGGGATAGGGACCATGGTAATGCAGATATTGTTCGGCGGGGCGGTCGCCACATGGCTGTCGAAATCGAAGGGGCTGAGCGAAAAGGGGGTCGCATATGTAGGCAAGAGCATAAGCTCGTTCGTGCTCACATACGGGGGGCTGGCATTCATGCTTGGCGGGATGTCTGTCCTATATTATCCCCAGCTGCTCAACTACGGGATAAACACCGGCATAAACATACCCAACCTGAACAGCATAAACATCGGTTTCATAATGGTGATATTCGTGGTGTTCGCAGTCGGCTCCGTCGGATACGTATATGCGATACGCAATGCAATCCGGCTCGGGTATTCCGACAGGCCCCGCGGGCGGGGGCCGCCTGGACCTGCGGCGAAGAGGCATGCGAAAAGAGGGGCCAGATGATCAAGGGGCATGCCAGAACCGGCCTGGTTTAATGGAAATGTCGGGATAGCTCAAGGCGGTTTTATGGAAATATATAACATTACCCATTCGGCGGATCTTGACGGTCTCGGGAGTGCAGCCATGCTCATCGGGACATATGGGGTCAAAAAAAGAAACATATTATTCGCGGACTACAACGATGCGAGGTTCGATTACCTGGTGAAAGAGATAAAGGCCATCGCCCCGAAGGGAAGCATATTCATCATCTCCGACATAAATATAGACAAGGGCCATAAGGGCCTTTTCCTTGGGTTGCTCTCATACCTGAAGGAGAGGGGCAATACGATAATCTGGCTGGACCACCATTCATGGTCCCCCACGAACGTGGCCGCGATGAAGAAGTACTGCAGCCTGATGGTTGTCGGGGAGAACGCGGATAATTGCGCGGCCCAGCTCGTCCACAAGATAATGTGCAACGGATCGAAGAGGTACTCGAAGCTTGCGGCGATGACGCATTTCGCCGATTTCAACATAAGGTCCAAGAGGTACGATCCCGTACTGAAGAGGATAGCGTTCGCGATAAACAACATCAACAACAGGGGCCCTGGAGCTTCCGACCCCTTGTTGAGGGAGGTGGCAGGAGCGATATCAAAATACGATTTCGGCGCAAAGGTCATAAAGTCGCATTATGACGAGTATGTAAAGGACTCAAAGAAAAACCTGGAGAAACTTTCCAAAAACATCTTCGCCTTCGATACCGGCAATATCGTCGTTGGGGTGGGCTTCGGAAGCGGGATACACACCAACGCCGCAGCCGAATTCATAAAAGATAGGACAAACGCGGCGATGACCCTCTATGTCAATACCGCCAAGATGCAGGTCAGCATGAGGTCCACCG
The DNA here is from genome assembly GCA_021822165.1 of Microcaldota archaeon. Taxonomy (GTDB): domain Archaea; phylum Micrarchaeota; class Micrarchaeia; order Micrarchaeales; family Micrarchaeaceae; genus JAKARM01. The sequence continues at coordinate 9,468 of JAKARM010000004.1, forward strand.
ACGGCATCGACTGCATAAAGCTTGCTTCAAGGGAAAGGGGCGGCGGACACCCCAAGGCAGCAGGATTCCCTGTGGAAACAAAGGCCTTTAATATTCTCGACAGCAAGGGGAAGGGGATGTTTGTCGCGCATGTAGAGCGCCTGGCTCGAAAATTATATTGATAGGGTCGGGATGTGAAGAGAAGCCATCTATCCATATACGCCTTGCTGCTGGTATCAGCCATCGCATTCGTGATTTTCATCATCATGGCCTTCGGCAGCCATGTTCCGCCTTCCTACCCCACCGACTTCGTGGCGGGCGGAAGGGCCTTTAACATAACAGCCGTAGCATCGAATCCCGCCGAGTGGGAGCACGGGCTCATGAACGCCACCGTTACGAATTCCACCCTGATGGTGTTCCTCTTCCCCAATGCCTCTGTCTACTCTTTCTGGATGTTCGATACCCATTATCCCCTCGACATAATATGGATCCTTGACGGAAGGGTGGTCTACATAGCCAGGGGTGTGCCGCCCTGCATAGGCGAACCCCCGAGCAGCTGCCCTCTCTATACTCCGACCTCTGCCGCAAATGTCGTTGTCGAGGCCGAGGGAGGTTTCGCCGCAAGGAACAACATATCTGTCGGAGAAAGGGTTTCCCTGTCGGGATGAAATAGGAAAAGAAGGAAAAGAGGACAACAGGCTATTTGGCTATGACTATCTGTATGGTGCTTACCTTTGACCTTGTCCCGTCTTCGTTCATGAGCTCCTCGGTCGCCGTGCTTATGCTTTTGTCCATCAGGTCTGGCAGGAACCTGTTCTTGACGATCTCCTTGACATCCACAGCTTTCGATATCGTCTTGCCCCTCGCCTTTATGGTTACCTCGCTCATTCCGTTGTTGAACTGGGTGATTACAGCAAGGACGTAATTCATGGTGGGCTTCTTCCCGATGTAGACCTTATTCTCGCTTGATTCGCCCTGTCTTTCTATCCCCCTCTCGCCGGGCTCTGCCTCGCTCCTCCCTCCGGGGCTGCACTCCTCGCATTCCTCAGCACCATCCATATGCCTATGTTCCTCTCCAGTGTAGTCGCTCATTTTATCACTTGTTTTTGCCGTTAACCTTCCTGACTTTTACCGGGATTTCGGTCGCCTACTTTATTAAATTTTCGTGCTTATAGCTTTAAACCTTTCGGAACTTTCGCATATCCTTTTTATCTCGCTGTCTACGTCGAAAGAGGCTCCCATCCCGTTCATGTTGTGCAGGGGGTGCGCGATCGAGATTTTGCCGAGCAGCTCGATCTCCTTTTCTATCCCGTGGCTCTCTGCGGCGGCGCCCTCCGCGTTTACCGATGCCATGACCCTGCTCAGCACCTCCTCCGAGAGCTCCCTAAGCCTGTCCCGCGGTATCCTCCCTTCCGCGACTATCCTCCGCGCCTCCTCAACGAGCCATTCCGAATCCTCGTCATCGTCGAACGCCTTGCCAAGGGACCTCATAAATTCCGATGATGTCCTGTAAAATGCCCTGTACAACATCTGCCCTATAAACGCATACGAATGTTTCAGCAGTATGTTGGTCGCCACCGCCCTCTCCTCCCATTCCCTGAGATTGCCGATGTAGTCGAATACCCCCATCATCGCCTCGGAGGGGTTTTCCTCCCTTTTCCCGAAGCCATCGATGATGTTCTTTATGGCCCTCGCATGCCCCTCGTCCATCTCGGCAAGTTTCCCGAAGTGGTAAGGGTATTGGGCATGTCCGTATCCCGCCGTTTCCGCCGACCATTCCCTGTATATCTGGGAGAGCCTTTCCTCCCCGTAGAGAAAGGCGCCCAACAGCCGCGTAATCGACGGGGTTTCAAACGTTACGCCGTTCGGGAGCTTGACGTGGCTCTTCGTAACCTCGCCCTTCTTCCTCCCCGTCTCTATAAAGCTCACCGCATGCTTGATCGCGGTAACGGGATTCCTCTCCCATCCCCCGATATACTCGCATATGTAGGGCTTTGTCCATTTCGGGATGTTGTATTTTTCCAGTATTTCCTCCACTACCGGATCCGACATGCATTCAGTTTTCATCGCCCTCTTCTCGATCATCATCCTCACCATAGCCTGGCGGCTTTGAATATAACTCTGTAATAATTTTTATATCTTGCCATTCACCCCTTTTTCCCCTTTTTGGCAAACACCAGGTATGCTATCGCCATGATGGCTATAACGGCAACGCCGTACACCCAATAGCTGTTTTTGTCGCTGCTCGAGCTTCTTGCCCCAACGGCTGCATAGTAGTTGTTTGACGAGGTGTACTGCTGGTTAGCACCACCGTTAGCCTGCCTCCACTGCTCGTACAATACCACCGGGTAGGTCCCGGCATTGCCCTTCGTATCCACGCTGACGTAGAAGGTAACGTTCGTGGATTCGCCGGGCAGCAGCGTATTTACGTAGGCGTCAGGGTTTACCGCGGTTATCGGGTATATGGACTGGAGGCTCAACGACACCTCTTCGGCCGCTTCGTTTCCGGTGTTGCTTATCGTGAATGTGACCGGTACGTAGGTGGCCCCTGGGTAGAGATTCCCTGATTCCGACGTGACATTGAAGTCCGCGGATCTCTCCACGTTGACCGGTATCGAGCTGTTTTCCGTGATATTATCTGCATGGTTCGCCGTCTGGTACCTCAGCGCCACAAGCAGGCCCCGTGCCGTGCCCCCGCTTCCGTTGTCGGCCGAGATGAAGAGGTTTTCCGTAATCGATGCCCCTGCCCCAAGGCTGCCTATGAAGAAATCCGAGGGTCCCCCTACCGTTATGCCGTTTCCGCTGTCGAAAGAGGCAGAGATGTTCTTCGCTTCGCCGTTCCCTATGTTCTGTAGGAGCACAGCCAGCGTTTGGTTATGGCCTATGTAAAGCTGCTGCGGGGTGGCTCCCTCTATGCTTGCGACTATGTCCGGCTTGTTGATCGCGACTTCGATAGGTACTGATATGTTTTGGTCCTCCCTGTCGCCGAGCTGTGTCGTGTAGCCAACATCGAAGTTGAGGTAGTGCCTCCCGGAGCTTATATTTTCGTTAGGCTGGAGGGTGAACGAAGAGGGGGCAGCCCCTCCTGCAGGTATTGCCCCGACAGAGAGGCTGTAAGGCCCTATCGGTGTAAAACCTGGCGAGTTCGCCATTGTGACCGTGACATTGCTTGCCATATCGGTTCCCGTATTAAGTGCGGACACCTCCATGGTGAACGGCACCCCAGGCTGTATCTGCTGCGACGCAGATGCGGAAAGGGATATCTTTGGGGTGCCATAGACGTATATGTTGATCGGCATGACGGATTCTGCCGGCAGGTTCAGGTAATTAAACCCTGCCTGGTCCGTCTCGTAGGTCGCCACCACGTCTATCGTATATTCCCCCGCAGCAAGCTTGGATGGTATGTGCAGCCTGTATGTCAGCTGGTTGTACCCTATCCCCCCGTATAGCCCGCTTCCTACCGCGTTGAGCATCACCACGGATCCTGCCGGCGAGACGTTTATTATGGGATTTTCGCTGACAAGCTGTACGTTGACGTTCTGCAGCTGGCTCGAATAGGAGTTGAACAGCTGGAAGGATACGGTTATGTTATCCCCGCTAACGACCGGCTGCGGCGACACCCTGAGATTCATCATCGAGAGCGCATTGTTGGCGGTTATGGTCTGCCCTGCAGATATATATGCAACCGGCAGTATGGCAACCATCATCAACAGCACCGAAATCATAGCCCTTCTCTTTTTTTCCCTATCCATTTTATCAACCATCCTAAACATGATCATACCCTTTCCTTGAATACATTCATCCCTATCGCGAACATCACCAATGCGAACGCAATCAGCACCCCTACATCGGTCGCCATCGCCCCGACAGGATAGTACCCGTCCATCATGACGTACCTTATGCCGTTTATCGCGTATGTCAGCGGGTCTATCACGCTTATCGGGTAGAGCCACGACGGGAGCGCAGATGTCGGGAAGAACGCACCCGCCAGGAACCAGAGGGGCAGTGTCACAGCCTGGCTCATGAGGGCATAGACCTCTATCCTGTCGACGAAAGAGGTGAGTATTATGGTGATGGATCCGAGCCCGACCGCGACAAGTGCGCTAAGCAGCAGTATCCATGCCAACCCATACGCCCCCATCGCTATCTTTGCCCCGAACACCAGCCCTATCACTATCGCCACGATTGCGGAGATCATCGCCTGGCTCGCCCCAGAAAGGATCTTGCTCAGCACTATGGAGATCTTGTCTATCGGGGCTATGAAGAAGGTCTTCAGGTTCCCCGAAAGCCTGTCCGTTATTATCGATATGCCTCCGCTGAACATGGCGGCCATGGCGACGGCCATTATTATGACCCCTCCCACCAGGAAGGTTGTATAGCTTCCCTTCGCCGCAAACGAAGGCGTCGCCACCACGTCAGCCTGTTGCTGTACTTTCGACGCCCCCGCCCCCATGGACGATGCAGTGCTTTCTATGAACGGTATTGCGCTCAGGCTGCTGAATTGGCTGGTGGTGTAGTATATCATCACGCTCGGATTTCCATTACTGTCCAGTGGGAAGGACGGCGATATTATCACCATCATGTCCACCTCCCCGCTCTTCAGCATCGCCTCCGCATTCTGCTGGCTTGTCACCCCCTTGACGCTTACGGACTGGCCCCCCAGATCGCTTATGAATTGTACCGATGCGGGATTGTTCGCATAGTTCACTATGGCGATCGGGACATGCGTGGCGGTATTGCCCAGGGTGCCGAATACCAGTATTATCAGGAATGGGAATATGGTGGCCCTGGCCATGTTCTGTTTTATGTTCCCGAAGAATATTATCATCTCCCTCTTGTACAGCGTCAGCGTATCCGAAACGGTCCCCATGCCCTCACCTTTTGCCCCATCCTTCGCTGAATGCGGATTTCTGCGTCCCTGTTGCCGTATCCCTGAAGCTCGCCCCGGTGAGCTTTATGAAGACATCATCCATTGTGGGAAGGTGCATGCTCACGGCAAGAACCTGCAGCTTCTCCTTGGAAAGCATGTTCACCACGCCTGTGAACGTCTTCATCGTGTCCTTTTCGAGCACTGATGTTATCCTGTCCCCGTTGACCACCAGCTTGAGGCCGAATCCCGACTTGAGGGCGCGCGATATCCTTTCAACATCGTTGAGCCTTGCGGTGATCTCCAGCACGTTGCCCTTGCCGACAATGCCCTTGAGCTCGGAGGGGGTTCCTATGGCCTTTATCACGCCGTGGTCTATGATGGCTATCCTGTCGCACAGCGCATCCGCCTCTTCGAGGTACTGGGTGGTGAGTATTATCGTCACCCCCTCCCTCTTGAGCTTCCTTATGTGGTCCCACATGTTGACCCTGTTCTGGACGTCAAGCCCCACCGTCGGCTCGTCGAGTATGAGTATCTTCGGGTTATGCACCATCGTATTGACCAATGCCAGCCTCCTCTGCATCCCTCCCGAGAATAGGCCGGCCCTCTTGTCCGCGAACTGCGTGAGACCGGCGTCCTCCAGTGCCTTCCCTATCCTTCCGTCGATTTCCCCTCTGTCGACATGATAGAGTTCGCAGAAAAGCCTGATGTTCTGCCTCGCTGTCAAGTATCCCTCCACTATGGTCTCCTGCGTCATCAGCCCTATGAGGTTTTTCACCTCGTTCTTATACTCTGCATTGTCCTTGCCCCTGATGGCAATCTTTCCGGACGTCTGCGCTATTAGGCCGAGAATCATGTTGATTATCGTGGTCTTGCCGGCGCCGTTTGGCCCCAAAACCCCGAATATCTCCCCCTCCGTTATATCCAGGCTTACGTTGTTGACTGCCGTCATGTCCCCAAACGTCTTTGTCAGGTTTTTTATTTCGACGGCATTGCGCAGATAAACACCTATGCTCCGAACGCCTTGAATTTCCTGCTTATCCCCTCCATCCTCTTCCTGTACGGCTTGAGGGAAGCCCTGTCCTTGTTGTAGAGATCCTGGAAATAGAGCGCGTAGCTCTCAACCTCCCCTATCATACCTTCGATCGTGCGCGGCGTCCTGAATAATGCACCGAGGTTGTGCATCTCCTCCCTTCCCTTTTCGGTTATCTTATACTTCCCATCCTTCCTCTTGACGGTAAAACCCTCCCTTACCGCCTCCTCGAGCAAAGGGTATATTGACCCGGGGGAAGGTCTCCACCACCCCATGCTCATCCTTTCGAACTCGTCCATTATTTCCATCCCGTTCTTCGGTGATTTTTCTATAAGCCATAACGTGAGTGGTTTCAGCCATCCCTTCTTCATGCCAGCGGACTTGAACCTGCGGTACATGTTTATGTCCTCTTCCTGGCAAAAATCTACATTTCCCATCCCATCAGTTATCGGTTTCCCGATATCGGATATTAGATAAACACCAATAAAAACCTTTTGCCGCGACCGCTCCCTCCCCTCTTCCAATAGCGCAAACTGCCCGGCCGCATCGGATCGGGCAGGTATGGTCTTCCACCATCCACTACCATCTTTTTATAGTTGTGCAGAGTTATAGCTTTTGATAGGATGGAGCAGCAGAACGAGAGGCGCATGGTCTCGATATTCGCACTTGTCGGCGGTTTCATCGCCCTTCTGAATACCCTCTATTATATGGAACAGCTTTCCTACACGGTCGGGGTTTATGACGGGATCGCAACGACGGTGCAGAGCTATAACCTTACCGCATCGGCCCAGCTGCTCAGCCTCATATCCGGAAAAACTACCTTGACGCTCGCCCTCTACATCACATACCTGATGCTTGCGCTCTCCCTCTTTGTCTTCGCGATAGGGGTATCGTGGTTCACCGCAAGGTCCTACTCGAAGCTGGAAGGGGCCTCCCTGCTGCTGGCATCCCTTGTCTATGCCTCGACAATGGCCCTTCTGCAGTTCAGTTTCAGCTTCAACAGCCAATTTTCCGGATTCTACCTGGGATACATAGGAAGTGCAATAGTCTTCCTTTCGGCTGCCTATGCATTGATGAAGTTTGAGAGGCCTTCCACGTTCAAGAGGGCCCATCCCATATCTCTAAATCCCGATACTCCCTATACGAACATGGCTGTAATATCGACAAGGCTGATGGGCAGAATGGCCGGCGACATAAGGATCCTCGACCCGCACTTCGACAAAAAGGCGTCGGACAACCTCCTGCGGATGCTTGGCAGGAACAGCGGCAGGTTCAAGACGATAAGCATACTTACCAAGATGGACAGGCTGGGGCGCGATTTCTCGAAAGGGTTCTCGGATTTCAAAGAGGAGCTCCAGAGCGGCGGGATCACCATAGAGATAAGGGTGATTGATCCGGACAAGGCGTCGGAGCAGCACGAGCGTCTGATAATGGACGGCAGGACGGCCTACAAGATCCCCCCTTTAAACATAATAAATGTGAAGAGCGAGCACATTGTCGGTATAAATTACAATGAGGCATCCGCGAGGTTCGAGAGCCTCTGGTCAACGGCTACAAAATATGAGAACGCAAGAAACTCTGCCGGGAAGAAAAATGCAGCATCCGCCGACAACAAAGTTTAGTAGGATGGGCAGGAAAAACCATGCCGTTCACGGACGGGAATCTCACCGGGGCTGTCAAATACCTTGGGATGGGGCCCTGTTTTCTACATCTGAAATGATGGTTGCCTTACTTGGCTCTGTCCATCGCTTTTCTTATCTCAGCCTCTTTCTCCGGCATCTTGTATTCCATTGTAATCCTTAAGGCATCGAGGTAGGCCTTTATTACATTCTTCCTCTCATTGCCGTTATTCTTGTTATCCTTTATATAACTCCCATACGCCTCAATAAGGGGCTTGGCAAACCTCCCGGAATCCTTTTCCCTATTAAATCTTTCAGAAGCTACAAGGCCTCCTTTCAGGGCCATTACCTCTTCCCAATCAGATGCCTTGCCCGATCTATGCATACCAAGCGCATAATTTGCAACGCCTATTAATTCCTCTGCAAAGGTCTTCCCCCTGGCCGGATCATATCTTTCCGCCATCAGGAATCCCTCCATCGCCGCCTTCCTTGCAATCCTCAGATTTCCCTTCCCCGAGAACCCCTCGCTTTTCGCATAGCCGACGAGCTCCTCGCAGGAGTCCATTATTTTCTTGGCCACTGGGGCAACCATCGTTGTGTACCCCCCGCCCTCCACCAATCTAAGCTCTTCCTTCGCCCTCTTGATGGTGGCCAGAGCCCCATCCGGTGATCTCTTAACGGAAATGCTGCCAAGTTCCTTCGCCAATATCCTGTTTATCGCATATTCGCTCTTTATCTCTTTCTCTCTCTTTATAATGTTTTTTGAATGCATACGGTTCACCCAGTGGTCTTTTTATCTGTCCGGGCGATATTTAATGTTTGCCGGGACAACCCCCCAAAACATCCCTCTCAAATTAAGAGAAGGGCTGGCATCAATTCCCCCAAAAACTGAACGAGAACCCCCCGTTATTGCCGTAATAGTTGCCGTATGATCCATATCCTACATAGCCGTTGTTGCCGTTGAAATAGTTGCCGCACACGTTATACCCCCAGCTTCCTGTGCAACCTCCCATCCCGTAGCCATTCCCGTTCGCATAGCCTCCGAATGAGTTGTACCCGCTGTTGCCGTTGTATGTGCTGCCGTACCATCCGTACCCGAACGAACCGTATTGCCATCCCGCTGATGCTATCGGCGTCATCAACAGCATGCTTATGGATGCGATGCCCAAGAGAATCTTCACCGGCACCTCCCAGGCTGAAAATGCCTTCATAACCATGCCAAAAACTTTATTTATCGTTTCCATCAAAATCCCACATATCTATTGCGGGTTTTTTCCTATATAAGCCTTTTCTTTCCCTTTGACAAACGTCATATGTGGGATAAGTATTAAAATAGGAAAAGAGGGGGCGGCATCCCCCTTGGAATGAATCACTTTGAATATTTTTTGGCGTATTCCCCTATCACAGGCATCATTATGTCCTCCCCCTTGCTTGCGCTGTAGCCCACGTATAATCCATATACCCATAAAATTAATTCCAGGATCCCTCCGACGGAGTAAAGTGCCCCGTAAGCATACCCGCCAACTATCGATATGGCGGTTATCACCACTCCGAGCATGATTGCCTGCATCGCATGGAACCTCATGTTCTTATCATCCTTCTTTACGAGGAACACGATCAACCCCGAAATCCATGTGAATACGTATGTCCCTATATATAATATCGGATCCCTTCCCCCCTTTTTCTTTTCTGTCGCCATAATCATCCATTACATATGGCGGGATAAGCATAAAAATCCAGTTTATACCATCCTTTCCGGGTCAAGGTACCTGTCGATCTCCTTGCCGTCAGCCACCCCCTCCTCCAAGGCGATCTCTCTCACGCTTTTCCCCGTGAGGTATGCCTTCCTTGCTATCTTGGCGGCATTTTCATATCCTATGACGGGGTTCAGCGCCGTAACCCTCGATATGTCCATCTCGAGGTTCCTGCTTGTCCTTACCTCGTTGGCCTTTATGCCGTCGACGCATTTCATCCTGAACGCCGCTATCCCGTTCGACAGTATCCTTATCGAGAAGAGGAGGTTGTATGCAATGACCGGCATGAATACGTTAAGCTCGAGCTGCCCTGCCCCAACCGCATGCCGCACGGACTCGCTGTTCCCTATCACCTGGAAGCATACCATGTTGAGCATCTCTGCCATGCTGGGGTTCACCTTACCCGGCATTATCGAAGAGCCGGGCTGTACCTCTGGGAGAAAAAGCTCCCCGATCCCCGTTCTGGGCCCGGAGGCGAGGAGCCTGAAATCGTTGGCTATCTTCCCAAGCATTATGGACGATTCAGCCAGCGAACCCGCAAGCGCGAGCTCCGATATCGGATTCTGCATCGAGGTAAAAATGCTTTCGGACTTCCTGAACTTATATCCCGTGCTTTTATTCAGCTCCCTTATTGCCATATCCCGGTAGGCAATGCCGGCGTTGATGCCTGTCCCGACCGCGGTGCCGCCGAGCGGTATGGCGAGCAGATGGTTTGCGGACTCTTCCACCCTCTTCCTTACCGACGCCACACCTCCCTCGTATCCTGAGAATTCCTGTCCCAGCCTTATGGGTACTGCGTCCTGCAGGTGGGTCCTGCCGGTCTTGATTATGTGCCTGAAGGATTTCGCCTTGCCGCCGAGCGCCTTCTCCAGCCCCTCCATGGCGGGCAACAGCTTCTCCCTCACGGCCCTGTAGGAAGATATGTGCATCACCGTATGGAATGTATCGTTGGTCGATTGGGACATGTTGACGTCGTCGTTCGGGTGGACTATCCTATAATTCCCTCTCCTGCCCCCCAGTATCTCTATCGCTCTGTTCGCTATCACCTCGTTGAGGTTCATGTTCGTGCTTGTCCCGGCCCCTGCCTGGAAGACGTCCACTACGAACTCTTCCCTCAATCTCCCTTTCATGATCTCCGTGCATGCCCTCGCTATTGCCCTTCCTTTCCTCGCGTCGAGCTTGCCGGCCGCCATGTTCGCAGCCGCGGCGGCCCGCTTAAGCTCCGCGTATGCCGCTATGAAATCCTGTTCCACTGGGATTCCGGATATCCTAAAGTTCTCCACGGCTCTCTGCGTCTCCGATCCGTAATAGGCATCCTTCGGCACCTTCACGCTCCCTAGCACATCCCTTTCCAATCTGTATGCCATCTTATCCCCGGATATGGTAAACAATCTCTATGAACGTTTAAAATATCGTTGGTTTCTGGCGCCGCGGGATAACCGCCGCAATCGCGGCTGCGTGTTGTCGGGAATCCCATATCCCTGCCAGCCATGGTTCCAGTAAACTTCTTTGCGCCATATTCTACAAAAAATATATAAATCCCACCATGGATAAGATTTATGGTGACTAGTATGAACATATCCGACCTGTATAACAGGGATATCTACACAGATGGGGGGCAGTTTCTCGGCGAGGTAAAAGATGCAATAGTTGACCTGGAGAAAGGGGAGATAGGCAGGCTATTGATGTCCGAGTGGAGGGGCAAGAGCACCGACGAAACGAGGAAGATGCTTCAAAACAAGAGCGTGCTCTTCAAGAATGTAAGGAACATAGGTGACGTCGTGCTCGTGACGGTGGCGGGCCAGGCAGCCAAGGTTCCTGAACACGAGATGAGCAGCGAATACAATGAAATATCAAGGAGATGATCCTTGCGGGGTCTGCCCGCCATGGGCAGGTCCCTCTTTTTTTCGGCCCATACGCGCTTGATCTGCTCTTCCTGCTGTTGTTCCATCACCTGTTTTAATTATTGCCTGCCATGGATAAGTGTTTGAATGTGGTCTGTAGATTATCTGTTGTACAAGTTGCGCATGTTTTTCGACAAAGAGGTTGTCAAGATAGGCTTCGCCCTCCTCTTCATCCTTGTTTATGGCACTTTCTCCGAGCTGTATCTTGAACGCGGCACACTGGCGGCTACCATAAATACCCCCTTCGAAAGCTTCTGGTTCGTGATGCAGACGATAACAACCGTTGGCTATGGGGACACCGTCCCTGTAACCGTTCTCGGCAAGATAAATGCCATGCTGATAATGGTGCTCGGGATAGGTGTGCTCGGGCTGTTTGTCGCGAGCATGGCAAAATGGATGGTGACTGACGTGGTATTGAAAAAATCCGGTTATAAAAGGACAAAGATGAAATCGCATGTCGTGATATGCAATGGGGGGGTGAAGGCGCACAGCCTTATCGACCACCTTTCGGCAGACGGGATTTACCGTCTTGTGCTGCTCTCTGTTTTGGAGAGCCAGCCATCTCCGAAAGCGGAGTATATAAAGGGCAGCTGCATGAACCAGGAGGATCTGGAGCGGGCGAACATCTCCTGTGCAAAGACCGTGGTGATACTGGCCGATATCCTCACGAATCCCGACGAGAGCCCCGAGGCGGTAGACGCTAAAAGCATACTCGGAATCATGAATGTGAGGAAGCTCAATACGGACGCCCATGTGCTGGTCGAACTTCTTAAGCACGAGAGCATAGCCAACGCCATGGACTCCGGCGCAGACGAGGTGGTCCTTGGAGAAACACTTACCACCAACCTTCTCGTGAAAGGAACCCTCCATCCCGGCACGGTGCCCCTGTTCAATATCGTCCTGTCCCCCGAATATGCGGAGGGGATATATGAAGCCAGGCTGCCCGGCTGGGCGAACGGAAGGAGCTACAGGGAGATTATGGACTATATGCTGAACATGAATGTCACCCCAATAGCCCTCAGAAACCAGAAAGGGCTGAAGATAAACCCGAAGATGAGTGCGAAAATAGACCACAGTTCCATACTTTATCTTGGCGACCACGAAATAACTTTCGGCAAGAACCCCTGGCACCCCGACGGCAAGGGCTGATTGGCCCGGTTCCGCTTCCTTATCTTGGAAAGGGTGCAGTGCCGCGAGATAAAGGCGTTTCTTTCAATCCTTCCTGAGCGAGTGCCCTATATTCCTGCTTGCCCTGTCAAACAATTCCCGCATCGTCCTGTTGATGTTTTCATTCACGTCCAGTATCTGGTAGTACCTTCCTTCAGCCACGCAGTTTTTTATCTCCTCGGCATAGTACTTGATCGCTTTGTTTATGAATTTTTGGTATCTGGAAACGTCCCCGCATCTGTCGAAAACCACTCCCGCATCTTTGGCTACCGATGCTGCAGCGGAGAACCTCTTCTCCCTTGCTATTTTCTCCAAATCCGATTCGACCTCCCTCTCCAATTCCAATATGAAATGCCCTCTCTCTTTTTCGGTTCCGTATCTCACGCAAAACCCTATCAGGTCCCCATATGCCGATATCAGTCCGAATATCGGCGTATTGTATACTCCCTGTTTCATCCTGCTTATCTCTTCCGTATGTCTTGAGATTCCCATTTTGAAGAATCTTTTTGCCTCGATTTCCCTGCCTTGACCTCTCGCATCCTTGGCAGCTTCCCCCGCCATCTCAGAGGCTTCCCTCTCCCGCCCCTGTGCCTTCAGGCTTTTTATTTTTTCCATGAAATATGCAGAATCTCTATTCTCTCTGAATGGCATTTTATCACCTAGCAGTCTGTTAACAGAATAGCTTTCTCCTGATATATATAATTTATGAGGTGTGGGTTGTTTGTACAATCTTTAAATATCATAATAATTGAAGCATATTATAGTTGATTAAAATGGTAGTTGCATCAGCACAAAGAAGGACAAATGCTCCGTCAGGGACAATTGAGGTAACACCAGAAGTATTCATCTCATCAAAGGCTGTAAAAAGCGCAGATGTCGAATTTCAAGTTCCAAGAGGTTTCAGAATTGCTCATCCCGAAGAAATTGCTGCAAGGTATAAAACAGATCCAAAGTTCAAAAAGAGGATGGATCGCCTTTCGGACTGGGTTTGGTCAGATAAAACAGGGTGGGATCTTTCTGGTCCTCATAGTACAGATGGAAAAGGCAGGTTTACAAATATAACGGAGGACCAATTCAAAGACCTCGATGCCAAGGATAGAAGCTGGCATTATCCAGGAACGGGCCGCGTGGTTCTCGAAGGTTACGGAAGTTTCAGGAGGTTGCTTGTCTCCGCTGGCGGGTCGCCTGACGGTACTGCGCGGGTAGCTTATGTTGCCACAGGAGAGGGCGCATCGAAATCTGGTACTTCGCATGCCGACTTAAGAGCACTTGCGAGGGGGACTGATCAAAGCGTTGCTAAACTTGAAACAGACAGCAATGTCTGAAGTTCTAGAGACTATGGGGTGTTTGGTAAGGTCAGCATCAGAACTGATGAATGACTATCTGGTTCTTTCTTATTCTTTTTTACTCTGGTTTGCTTGAGAAATAAAACTATTCGAATTACTCGCATAAGCGAGGATGAGGTAAACGGTATCTAGAAAGAGATCCTGATTAGTATTATAGCACTACCTAAAAGTTTTACAATAAACCATAGAGTTCCGTTATTATAAAACTTCGCATGAATCAAATTCTTTTCCTTCCTCCTATTCTTATGATCAATATGTTGGAAAGCGACCCCAACATTCTTGGCGACCTGTACAAAAACTGCAAGGATGCGAAAGAGAAGATACGATATGCTGCATTGTACGCAGTAAGTAGAGGAGATGACGTCAGGACTGTTGCAGATATTATTGCTGTGAAAGAATCAATGGTGTAGGGTTGGATACACAGGTGGGAAGCGGAGCACATAGTTTCAGACAAACCGCGTAGCGGCAGTCCTCCAAAACTGACAGGGGAGGACGAAAAGGAAATAAAGGACGCCAGCACGTTCAGAGCTTCGTTCCTTACGTAGGCTAACGACCCAACGGTCTTCAAGCTGCCACCAGCACGGCTGATTTTGCGGGGAGTCAAAATCAGCCTTTACGCCGCCATGTCCTACAAAGTAGCCGCAGCAGCCGTAGCCCGCCGTGCGACATCCACAGATGTCTTTAAAGGCGGGCGTAGGCTGCAAAGCGGGAGTTTCTCTACATGAAACTCTAACATGGACTGCTCTAATATTGATGTGCAGTAGTCCCTCGACAAAAAAGGTGGTTTTTGGGCTGTTGTCAAGACTTTTCTCTACATGAAATGCACAGGTCATTTAGAGAAACATGAACCGTGTAGAGAAATGCCAAAATAATGAAAAGGCGGCTGCCGCAGGGACTATCTACTGAGCGAAACATTTTATATATGTAACTACTATATAATTACAGCGTACAGCGACAGATGAATTTTATGCGATTTAGAGTCTTGATAGAGAGAGATGGGGATGGCATCTATGTGGGCAAGGTACCTGACCTGCCGGGATGCGCTACCGAAGGCAAGACCAAGAAGGAACTTATGAAGAACATGAAGGAGGCCATACAAGCTTATATGGAATCTTTGAAGAAGCACGGCGATCCTATCCCTGTGGAATCGGTGCAGATAAGTGTCTAGGCTTATACCTCTTGATTATGACAAGGTCATAACGGTTCTCTCTAAAGTAGGCTATGTTGTAAACCATCAGAAAGGAAGCCATATCGTAATGCACCTTGACAAGAAGGATAGGTACACTAAATTATTTGGAGATAGAAGACCAGAATATATGATAGTAGTTCCTGCCCATAAGCCGATAGGCAGGGGCATGGTAAGGACTATCATGAGCGAGGTTGACTTGTCAGTTGACGAGTTCAATAGCTTGGCGTAACCCTAACTTTTAGCTTAAAGCAATATTGCACTTAAACGCCCACTTTCTAAATATTAATATGTGATATAAACGTACCAATATATTAAAATTCTATTATTTTAAGTTAAAATTAAGCTTATAAAATTTCAGGTCATTTACATTATTTTTATGTTTTATAATGCATGATTATTGAAATTGACCTAGTATGGCCATAGTTTGTTATCCTAATCCTAAGAGCAAATGTCTGTTGGTTATTTGTAATCTTTAATAGCAATTTGGGCGTTACATTTACTATACAGAATCATGTTGTATTAGTATCAAACGATAACCATATGGCCTGTGATCCATTTTCCTCTATCTAAGTACAATTTCTTATCTTCCATATAAGAAGAGCTGCTGCCGTTTGTGCATTTATAAATTACGTAGGGAACTGCACACGCTTCTCTCGTAAATCCTAGATGCTCCCACCGGGATTTGCTTGAAAACAGAATTCACCAAGGATATACGATGCAATAAAGCAGAAATAGTTTAACAGCATTAAACTTGAATAATTTTGTATGTTCTGATTTTTATTATTTTGGTAGAAGACTCACAAAATAAGATAGAATAATAAATGTTATTTGTTTACACATTTGACTGTTGAAGGAAATCTTATTGAAATATTAAATCATTATTAACCAAAGGTCTGGTGAGAAGGTTAGAACCACATAACATCCTATTGGTCTCAATAGTCTAGGATTTAGAGTGTTTTAGAGTTTTCAATGTTGGGCGTTTACTATTAAAAACCCATGTGATTTTCAAAAGCAAAGGTATATATAAATTTAGAAAAATTGATATATCGTGATTGCATGGTACGTAAACTGAGTAGTATAAACAAAATAGTAGATAAAATTCTGAACGAACCTAAAAAAGTACATAGGATATATGACCTATGGAGGGGGCGCTCATAAGCGTTACTTTATTATATTTATAAAATATCTGTGGATAGATGTACACTATACAGCAATTAGAGGAAACTAATTCTACTGTTAGCAAATCTATTTGGAGGATTTCAAAATCCAGTAAATTTGTCCCTAACAGCGTCTCGATTATTGTAAAGCTGACGAATAGCTGCAACTATGGATGTAAATATTGTTATATATCAGGACCATTAATAAGTAGTGACAAAAAGGAGTTTAGCAACCACAAGTACTTATCCGACTTGTATAATAAGTTAGCAAACAGTAAGACCATAAAGTATGTAAATCTAATCTCTCACGGGGGAGAACCACTTTTACTTGGTAAGAAGTTCTTTAAAGACATGATTAACGTTCAAAAAGAAATACTTAAAGATAAACAAATAGTTAGTACCATACAAACAAACGGTTCATTAATTGATGAAGAGTGGGTCGAATTCTTTAAAAAAAACAATTTTCATGTTGGGATAAGCTTAGATGGACCTGAAAACTTACACAGGGAACAACGACCTTCGTTATCTGGGGACTCTTTTGAACAGACAATTAAGGGGATACAAATTCTTCAGGAAAATGGTATAAAATTTCATTGTCTTTCAGTAGTAACAAAAAAACTTATTACATACAATACGGAAAATCTGTTTTACTTCTTTTTAGATAATGGTATAAATAGTTTTGAGTTCTTGCCGCAGGATTCAGTTATAGATAGCAACGGCAACATATTGTCAGAAGACATATATTTCACAAATGAATATGCGGATTTCATTATAAAATTATTTGATGTATGGTATGAACATAACGATCCAAATGTACATATATTACTTTTCGAAGATATAATAAGAACGCTTTTAGGGAATGTAACAAAGAGCTGCCAAATTGGCAAAGGCATGTGCGCTAATGCTGTTTTTACTTACTACCCAGATGGTACGCTCCAACCATGTGACAAGTTTCCTAGAGCTTACGATAATTCAGAAAATCTAATTACAAAGTTGTCAGAAGTGAACTCTTTTGATGACGTTTTCACTTTGGATAAACAAAAATCTGCTATCTTGAGTCAAGTTAAAAGCTTCAAGATGTGTGATGGTTGCCCATGGATAAAGAAATGTAGGGGTGGATGCGTATTCGATAGATATATGTATTTCAGATTAGGTTTAGACAAGACAAATACCTTTAGAGATTGCCCTACATACAAATTATATGGTCACATTGCCAAGCGTTTAATGGAACTTAAAGTAATAAAACATAACCTTGAGCCTTCGCTTTATGATAAAAATGATAAAATGGTGATTTAATGACAACCAAGAAAACAAAAAGTCCAAAGATGGCAAAAGAGGAGAGTTTATAAGAAAAAAAAAGAGAAAAGAGAAACAAATTTTGCAGGAGTTGAATTACCTAAAGGGATAAAACTAAAAGGAATGGAGTTTGTAGGATTTGACTTTAGAGACGCAATAATTCAAGATTTAGACCTTTCTGGCTCAGATTTTAGCTATTCATATCTTAGGGATATTGATCTTAAAGGCTCAACGATTAGAGGTTCGATATTCAAGTGTGCTGGTGTGAGGGGTGGAGACTTAGAAAGCATGGGTGCTACTGATACTGTGTTTGAAAGCGCTTATATGTGTGGAGCTTATATAAAAAACGCAATCTTTAAAGATGTTAAAACAGATAACGCATTTCTTAGTGGTACTTATTTTGAAGCGACTGATATAAGGAGGATGTTCGGTCTCGACACAGCTCACGGATTAGAATCTATAGTATTTAGGCAGACTATCGTGACCGATGAGCAAAAAAGTCAGATAGAATTAAGAAAAGCCAGATAGAATTAAGAAACTTAACTTCGCCACTTTAAGTAGCGAAGTCTCTAATCTTTTGACCTAACCTGATTCGCCAAATCAACTTTACCCGCGCAGATTGAGATTTTTATCTCCGTATTTGAGGGGAAAGTCACCCAAAACCGCCCTAATTGGCGGTGAAAGATTGCTTACAACCCTGATTCTGAATGCGTTTTGCGGGTAAACTACGGTAAGTGTCAAATTCCCAAGGTATTTTTTGAGTAACTTGAAATTTTTGACATCAGGATTCTTGCATAAATTCAGTGTCAAATTTATTATGGCAGTCGCGAGGAAACAGATGAATAATGCACCAATTATTGCATATTTATTCCAGTGCCTGATTGGTCTGATTTCTCCACCTTCCTTCATTCCTCTTATGAACTTTTCCGCAACATCCCTTTGTTTGTAAAGTTCGAGTATCTTGCGCGGTTCGGCATCCAAGGAACTCTCGAGAATGAAGAATCCCTCTATCCCTGTTATGTAAGGAGTGTGTATGTCTGCGAGAGACCGTTGAATTTCGGGATAAAGACCAATCCACCCCTCCTTTGACGGAAACATCTGAATTGCCTTGTGCCGCTTCGCCTTTTTAATGAGTTCATCGCCTTTCGTCATCCTCTTCTTGAACTTCGAGTCCTTCTTGTGTAGTTGGTCTTCGCAGAGTTTCTTCGAGAAATAGATGTAAAGGAATTCGCCAGGACGTTTTGAAGGTTTCTTTGCAGACAAATATCCGACTCCGTTGCAGTCGAATTTTTCACATTCCTTGTCAAAACTTTTTATGAGATTCTTGTATGTACCGACTTTCTTCGGTTTCAAAGTCAGGTAATTCAAACCTCCTTCGACTATTGTGTCCTTCACTTTCGGGGTGTTTGCACCGCAGTCAAACATCAAAAGCGATCCTCTATCAAGAATCTTTGTGCAGACTTTCAGCATCTCTCTCATATGCGTCTTATCCTGAACATTTCCTCTCTGTATTGTCAGTGCAGACGGTATTTCGCTTATTCTTGTAGAGATTCCCTAGGTTACTTGTTTCTTGTTAGGCCTATGGTCTCTCGAATATCCATGCGCTGCAAACTCCGCCTTCTTGCCTTCGAAATACGAAGAGGAGAAATCCGAAATTTGGATCTCGTCTATCAGTCCATGACTTTTGATAATCTCTTGATACCTCTCAAGAAGGATAGGAAACTCCCTGCCAACTTTTTGCAATGTCTTATAAATTGATCTTTCTGCAATACTGTCATGGATTCCGAGAAGATCAAATCTTTCATCGGAAGACATTGACAATATTCGGTGCACGGATACTGCGTCGTCCATTCTGTTGCAGATGAGAAGTTTTACTGCACCGACGAAATTTCGGATCTTGCCTCCTGCTTTTCCGAAGATATACCCGATATCAAGCCATAATCCGATTCTATTTTATCTGTTACTGCTATACTACCTAATGGTAGTGTTACGTTGTCTCTCATTTTATCACAAAAACGATGAGACAACACTACCTTTAAAGGTTTAATGTGGTGAGGTTAAGTAAGAAAAATCACAAAACAGAACAGTTTGTTGTAAGGACAGGAGCACAATTAAGAAATGAGAAATAGTTAATATTGGTTTTGTTTTATTTTCTTTATTTTTGTTGCAAAGCTCAGTTCAGACGTAGCCTTTTCATAAACTAGTCCATAATCTCTTTTTGCAATATTATATATGCTGTCCATTAATTCTACTATCTCGCCACCCATTCCATGAACTGGGTGATTCTTTTCTATTACTATCTTGTCTATATAATTTACAAGAGTTTGGCTCTTATTTTTGTCATCAGCGAATATATCTTCTATACAGTCACGGAGCATTACATTTGATGGTATAGTCCAATAACCAAAGGAATACAAAGAAAGTTTTAGAGCTTTGGATAAAGTATTTTTGTCTTCAATTACATATTGGTTTAACAGATGTTTTGAATCGTCATAGTAACTAGAGGCTATTTTAAGATAATAGTTTACCTTTTTATCTATTTTTTCAATATCCTTTGTCCTAGTAATTTTTGCAGCTTCTAAAACTTCTTTTCTTATTCTCTTGCTCCTTTTACATACCTCGAACAATACAGAATATCTATACCAAACTTCTGAACCGCCATCTAGTATAGGTAGGTTGTACTTTTTGTGCAACGCTGCAATTATAATATTTAGGTTATCTCCAAGTGATTGATGGTAATGTAATGTAATGTTATTATAATCCTTTTCGATTATTGCAATCTTGTTCCGATATTTGAATATGGAAAGTTTGTCTGTGTCAACATATGTGGCCTTACGAACTTTTTTTATAACTAATTCTTTTCTGTTAGGAAGCGTAACTTTTCCAGTATCGCCATCAATACAAACTTCTTCATTATTTTTTATTATGGTGGATGCCTTTTCTACACCAACCACACAGGGAACTTTATACTCTCTTGACAGTATTGCAACGTGTGAAGTTATCCCGGCAGGCTCTAAAATTACTCCTCCAAACTCCTTTATTATATAAGAATCATCAAGAGGTAATTCACCAGCAACAAGCAACCTGTCCATACCTTTTATCATTTCATCTATATTGGCCTTAGGATCAAATATTACAGCTTTGCCGCATACGCTTCCGCTGCTTGCTGGAAATCCACCAAATTCCATGTTGCTAGATCTTAATGGAACTTTAGCAGTCAATTTTCTAGCTTGAAGAAGTATCGGGCCGTTTGCTGAATAAGCCCATTCAATATCTAATGGAAACATTATATGCCCTATCTTTTCCATAATGGATGATAAGTCTTTAATCTCGAAATCAAAGAGAACACTCTTTTCACTTTCGGCCTTATATCTTATTATTTCTCTAGTTTCTTTATTAATTATGTATGTATCTGGTGTTTTTGTTCCTGCAGTTACGCCCTCAGGATTATTAGAAACTGCTTCTATCACATAACGTTTGCTATTGTTTTCATCAGAATTGAAAAAGAAACCTACGCCATATTTAGAATTTAAAACCATCTCTTGAACTATGCAGGCCATTTTTACGTTTTTGATTTCTATTTTATTTTCTGCCATATACTTTACTGCACGGGGACTAAAAAGAGAAAAGAAAACTTTTTTTATAGCATTTTTGACATCTTTCCTATCTAAATTTAAAAGTGTATCAAATCTACCAGCAAAGCTCACATTAGGTAAATCTTCACATGTTGCAGAACTTCTTACTACAAAAGGCGGTTGCAAGTCCTTTATAGAATCTTCTATTTCTAAGCTAATTTGATCGTTTATTACCAACTTTTCTAAAAGTTCCAAAGTTCTTTTATTATATGTATCTTCTGTTATTTTACTTTTAACGAAATTCTCCACGCAATTTAGCAACTCATCAGATATGGCTTTGTTATTTATAAACTCGCTATATGCATCTGTAGTTACTACTATGCCATTTGGAATTTTAGCATATTTGGCTGTCAAGGATAGATTGTATGCTTTATTACCAATCAATCTAGCTTTTCTTACTGTTTTATTTAGCTTAAAGCAATATTGCACTTAAACGCCCACTTTCTAAATATTAATATGTGATATAAACGTACCAATATATTAAAATTCTATTATTTTAAGTTAAAATTAAGCTTATAAAATTTCAGGTCATTTACATTATTTTTATGTTTTATAATGCATGATTATTGAAATTGACCTAGTATGGCCATAGTTTGTTATCCTAATCCTAAGAGCAAATGTCTGTTGGTTATTTGTAATCTTTAATAGCAATTTGGGCGTTACATTTACTATACAGAATCATGTTGTATTAGTATCAAACGATAACCATATGGCCTGTGATCCATTTTCCTCTATCTAAGTACAATTTCTTATCTTCCATATAAGAAGAGCTGCTGCCGTTTGTGCATTTATAAATTACGTAGGGAACTGCACACGCTTCTCTCGTAAATCCTAGATGCTCCCACCGGGATTTGAACCCGGGTTTTAAGGTTGAAAGCCTCACGTCCTTGGCCGGGCTAGACGATGGGAGCCCCGATATCTTTCTAGTATCCTCATTATCTCTTCGCTTATGTCCTCTACTTCCCTGTTTGCATCTACTATATGGCAATTACTATTGCTTTTTGAAAGTTCTCTATAAATCTTTCTGACTTTGGCGAGGAAGTCCACTTTCTCGAAAAGTTCCGTTGTATCCACCGCATTCCTCTTATCCATCTCTATGTCGTTATACCCGTACTTTATCGATTGGCGTATAAATTCCAGCGCCCTCCTTCTGACCCTCTTTATCGCGATTTCGGGATCTATGTCCATTACGAAGGTGATGTCGGGTTTTACGAACCTGCTATTGACTTCCACCAGCCATTTCCTGTCCAGCCCTGCCGCAGAGCCGTACGCGATTGTCGAGTATATATACCTGTCCGTTACCACGGTGGTGTCGTTTTCCACTGCCGGTGCGATGACTGTGCCTATGTGGTACGCCCTATCGGCGGCAAAAAGCAGCTGCAGCGAATAGGGGTCGAAATTATCCTCTTTCTCGAGAACCTTCCTTATTATTGTGCCGATCGGTCCGTCCGTCGGCTCGTTCGTCAGCAGCGTCCTGCCTCCCTCCTTTTTCAGCCGCCGGTATAGTATCGCAGCCTGTTTGCTCTTGCCGGATCCGTCTATCCCTTCGAAAGCTATGAACAAGAGGAACACCAAATGCTATTGCTTGATAACCTTTATTAATCCTGCATTGTTAAATTCAGTTGTGATTGTCATGGTGCTTTCGGATTATGATATACATGGGATGATACGCGACAGGCGGCTGGTCATCAAGCCTTTGGGCAAGGATTCGATAAGGGAGAACGGCGTCGATTTTCGCCTTGCGAACGAGATAGCGCACCATAAGGAGTTCGGCGACGACTTCATACTCGACCCCATGAACAAGGAGCATATAAGCTCCTGCTATAACGTCGTGAAGAACCCCAAATCGATGGTGATCGCCCCCTACGAGCAGACGCTCCTTTCCACCCTGGAGTTCATAAGCATGCCTGACGATGTCGCCGGTTTCGTCGAACTGAGGAGCACGTGGGCGAGGCATGGCCTTTCGATGCCGCCCACAATAATAGATGCCGGGTTCAAGGGGACGATAACTCTCGAGGTCGTGAACAACGCGCCCTACAAGATACTTCTCCGCCCAAGGCAGAGGTTCGCCCATATCGTGTTTATAAGGACATCGAGCAAGGTGCTAAGCAAGTACTCGGGCTTCTATTCCGGGCAGAGGGGGATAAAGCTCCCGCAGCCGGCGAAGTAATCTCCTCCTCATCCTCTTTTCCTGCTGTTCCTAAAGGTATTTATATTTATCTGAATATATAAACATTTACTTAAGTAAATGTTTGTGTATGTGGTTATATGAAGATAAATGACGATACTTTCGCTTGGGTGCTGCATGGGGTGCATGCCTTCTCTGCAGACGCATGGATATTTGCAAGGTATCTCCTGTTCCCCGCCTTCGCCCTGGCGCTCCTTGCGGCAAATGCCAATGCGGCATCCACGCCCCAGATAATATCCCAGCTAGTCTCCATCAGGTTCCTCCTATCCCAGCTCGGCCCCGCCCTGAGCGCCATCCTCTTCATCATCGCAGGCATATTCTATTCCGTAGGGCAGATGCTCCCCCCTGACAAGAAGGCGAATTTCCATACCGCCGCCATCAATATAATAATGGGCGCCATCGTGGTCGGGGTGCTCAGCGCCGCATCGACCTCGCTGGCCCTGGCATCCACGCACCTGCTGAACAACATAACCCAGTCGAACACGAGCGTATGAGGTGAAACGGCATGGCGCAATTCTTTTCCGGGGGGTATTCCATCGCGATAACTCTTGTAGCGATAATGGTTTCCGTAGCAGGGATCATTTTCGGGATAGGCTACTCGATGGACGACCGGCGCCTGAAGGAGCTGGGGCGGGCGGAGCTCTACCAGGCGATAATAAACGGCGTGATCGTCGGATCCCTCCTCCTCGCCTTCGGCACCAACGGGATTGTTCCGTCGCTTATGAATTCCTCGGTCTCCAATCTCGGTTATTCGGCCTGCCCTCCCTTCATGCAGTCGAACAAGGCAATATGTTTTGCCAACGACTACCTTGTCGGTGCCTATCCTGTCACTATATCCGGCAAGGAATACCCTTCGATATCTGAGATCTCCGTCGGCCTGCTGCTGCCCCTTGCGACATTGTATACCCTGCTCAGCGTCATATCCTCGATCAAGCTTAATCTCGACGTGGCGGTGATAGGGTTCTCCGGCGCGCTCTCACCCCTCCTTTCGCAGATGCGCTATGTCATGGAAGCGATAACGTTCGCCATCATAGGGGTATTTGTGCAGGACATACTCCTCAAGTTCATAGCTGCGACGGCGGTCCCGGTGCTCCTCCCCCTCGGGATCCTCCTCCGCACCTTCTATTTTACGAGGAGGCTCGGCGGCACCATAATCGCGATTGCGATAGGGCTTTTCGCGGTCTTCCCGCTCACCTACCTGCTCGACGCAAACCTCGTCACGACCTATGCGTCGTACACCACCCCGGCTTCAGTAGATTCCATCACCGCCGCCGCAAATGGCTCCTCAGCCTCGATCATCGGCAGCCCCAGCCTGACCGGGAACGCAATAGGGCAGGGGGTGATAGGCCAGCTGACCGGCGCGCTTTCCTCGCTGATACAATCCGTAGAGGGGCTAATACAGAGCCTACTGCTCACCGTCGCCATGCTCGTCGTCGAGGTCTTCTTCCTCCCTGTTTTCAGCATAATCCTGACAACAGTATCTGTAAGGGAGCTTGCGCGGATACTGGGCTCCGAAGTGTCATTCGCAAGGTTCGATGTGTTCTAGGGTGTGCATATGGGCAAAAGGGAAAATATCTATTACGTTTCCATCGCGGTGCCGCTGGCCTCCTTGGCATTCGGGTTGGTCCTCAAGAGCCCCCTGCTCGCCTCCCTTTCGGTGCTCTCGGCCGCGGTGTCGCTTGCCGTATATAATTTTTGGGATGCCATAGAATCGGTCGCTTTCCGACACACGGGCATGGTGCACAAGGCCGGAAAATACGAGCTTATGGGGGACAGGGAATCCGCCGTGAGGCTTGCCGAGGGCCGCTATATCGCGACCTCAGCAGCCCTCCTCAATCCTTCCCCGAAAGGGAAGATAACCCGCGACGATCTCGAAGGGATAATATCGCGCCTCAATGTGCCGTTCAGGTTCTCTGTCCATGTGGAGAAGCTCGACCTCGCCGGCCTGCTCGACGAGCTGAAGACAAGGCGCACCATGAAGGAGCTGGCGATCTCGCGGATGGGGGCGTCAGCATCTTCCAACGCCAGGGCGAAGGCGGACAGCCTGCGCCGCGAGATAGAGCAGATCTCAAGCGACATCGATGCCGTCTCATCCGGGGGCACCCCGCTCGCCCTTGCCTATTACCTGGCGACCTCTGCGGCGTCGTCCAGCCGCGCCTACGCAGAGAGCGAGGCTAGGCGCAACCTCCTCTCTGTTGCAGGGGCATTCGATTCTGTGACCGGCTCCCGTTCCAACCTGCTTTCGGGGGAGAAGCTCGCATCCCTACTGAACTACGATTCCGATCCGGTGAGCGTATGACAACAGAGAGGATATCGAATACGTCGGCGCTGAGCATGCATATGGGGCTCTTTCCGATGTCTGAACCCAAATCTGCATTCTTGGAAGGGATGTATATCGGCAGAACGGCGAATTACCGCCAGCCCTTTTTCCTCAATGTTTCAGACCTGCTGAACCCGCATATGGCTGTCGTAGGGATGAGCGGATCCGGGAAGAGCTATCTCCTCAAGGGGTTGGTTTCCAGGGCGCAGGCCTATGGCGGATGCGGGATCATCATAATCGACTGGAGTGGGGAATATGAGGGGATTGCCGGGGACCTTGGGTTCGGGGACCTCCCTCCATGCGCAGATCCCGGCGCATTCGACATAAGGGGGGCGTACATAGCGAGGCTCTCGCGGATAAGGGATATCCCCGCCAGGACGGAAACCGCGCTTTCGGCGCTCAGATCCCTTTCGCGCTTCCTCCTCGCATCCCCTCCCGGCGGCGGGCTGAAGGCATTCATCATCATGGACGAGGCGTGGAAGGTGCTTGGCGGGTCCGAGCTCTCGTGGTTCTACAGGGAGGGCAGGAAATACGGGATCGGGGTGATCTCGGCGACGCAGATGGTGGGCGACATAGACAACGAGATCATGGCTAACTCATCCACGATCATCCTCTTCAGGCTCCGCAGGCGCAATGATTTCGCGCCGCTGATAAATGCCAACCTGATATCAGAAGGCGATGCCGAGCGCCTTTCCTCCCTCGACATCGGCAGCTGCATGGTCTTGCTTGCATATGGCGGGCGCGCCGATTCCGGGAAATTCTTCATAGGCAGGGTGGAAGGCCCCTGCCAGTCATGGTATTCGATAGATGGTGGGATTATGCAATTGGCTATTTCGGGAAAGAGGTTCAAGGATGCGACCGGGGCGCTTGGCATAGGGGGTGATGCGAAGGCTTCTATAATCCGGGCGGTTGAGATGAACGGCAACCGTATAGATCTCCAGTCACTAGTGCGCCTGCTCTGCGATGCGAATGCGGAACGGTGCGATGTCGTTGCATACCTGCGGGAGATCGGATTTGACGACAGGACCATATTGGAGTCCTATGGTGGTTATGATGCTGCAAAGGCGAAATAGCGGCGGCAGGCACCTCCTGCATTCATCGTTTACCGCACGGATCGGGCTTGCATCCCCCCTCCCCTCGCTGGAGCAGAGGATGAGGTCAAACCCGCTCCTCAAGCAGCTATCCTATGGCACCATGTTGAGGTATTTGGTCGCAGATATCGATATAGGGGATGGCGGGTTTCCCGTTCTCGAGGTGTACAAGAACAGGATCGTATACTCCTTCGCCTATCCATCCGGGCCCGGAAGGGGGATATACGCCTCCAACCTGCTGAAGTTTTTTTCGCTGCTCTCCTATGCGGGGGACATCGTGGCTGTCGACATGGGCTCACTATATCCATATATAATCGATTCCCTCTCGGGTTACATCCCATCTGTCGGCAGCAAGGGTTGCCAAGGCGACTGCAATTTCAGATGGGTGGAATCCCGCATGAGGTCGGCCGCGAGCGCCAACCTCTATCTCTCCAATCTTTCCCTCAACTTGATGTCGCTCATCGATTCGGCCGAGGGGAAGGCCCTGCATTACCGGCGCCTCTATCACGAGCTGCTCTATGCGGCCTCCGCGGAGAAATCCGCAGCCGGCGCCGCCCGTTTCATCAGTTCCCTTGGGGTCGACGCTGCAGAACACAAGGCCGAAGCGGAACGCCTTTTTTCCGGAGCCTCCGGCGAGGTGGGCAGATGAGGCACTCGACCATTGCGATTGCGGCATTGATCATAGCCGCCGCGGCGCTTCTGGCGGTCCGTTCCTTTCCCGCATCTGCTTGCTCCAGCCTCTGCGTGACAGTATTACATAGGCAGGGCGACCTCGTGGCAACGGCTGTGAGATATTCGGGCGCCCCCCTCTCCGATTCCCTGTTCTACGTAGCCGAGAACGGCCGTACCTTTTCCCTCAGGACAGGGGGGAACGGCTCCCTTTCTTTCTACGCTCCCCTCGGAATCGGGTTCAACAAAATAAACTTCTCCTACGGCGGCTCCGTCTCCGAAGTTTCCCTGTTCTCCCTGGCCGGGTATTCCGGTTTCCTCTATCTCTTCCTGGGCGCCGCGGCATATCTTCTTGCAAGGCGTCTTTCAGAATCCGGCCTTTTCTGGGAAAAGGTATACATAAGCTACGAGGGGGGTCCGCTTTCGCGCCGCAGACCGCCGCTGCAGGGTATTTCTGCCGGAGAGATAATGGCATTGGCGAGGTCGGATGCGGACAGGAACAATGCCGTGCCCGGCCTGCCGGTCACGCTGCGCCAGGCGCTCAGGGCGGTTTCCATCTTGCGCGATGCCCCTTCCGGCGGGCGCAAAATATATGAAGAGGTCGTCTGCTCCCTCTCCAGGGCAGGATACCGCGTATCAGGGAATGGCGCCGTGGTGGATATATCAGGCGAAAGGCAGCCGTACGATATTGCATCGGTGACCGCATACGAGCGGATGATGTCGGGCCTCTCCCCCTCCGGAAAATTTTTGCCTCCCCTGCCCCTGTCGTCCATCTCGGCTGATGGTTCGCAGTTCTCCTCCATGCTCAGGCGTGCAAGAAAAAGGCGCATGCCTGCCCTCCTCTATGCTGAAGACTTCCGCGCATGGCGTGCCGCCGGCGGGATGGTGCTGCTTCCCTATGGCCCTGGCCCTCTCCTGTTGCTCGCCCGCCTGTCGGGCTTCTATTCGGTGGTCCAATGCTGGGAATAATGCGCTCCATCGCCCCCATCTCATTCGCGGCCAGCCTGTTCTTCGCCAACATCTCCTCCATCATGCTCCTCTCCCATGATAGGGAGGGGGAAGCGATGAAGCGGCACGGCGCCCTCTTTTATGCATCGATCGCGCTCTACCTGCTCTCCCTCTCGCTGCTGGTGGTATGATGTTCGACAACATAATGGGGCTGTATGGCGGTTCGCGCAGCTATGGATGGGTGGCGCTGCCTATCTTCTACACCCTCGCCTATTCCTTCATCATCGCCGCCCTGTGGATGGCGTCAGGCTTTTCCATACCGCTCCTTCCTGCCCTCCTCGCCTTGGCCGCAGCATTCGCAGCCCACGCCTTTTCGGCCAGGAGGGAAAGGGCGAGGATTTCTCCCAGGATGATGTCGCGTCTGCTCTTGGTCTCTGCGTTTTCGGTGATCGTATGCCTTACCTACCTAATATTGCTGCCCCGCTGAAGGTCATGAGGATCGCTTCATCGCCCCTCACCGGATTCGGCGGTCCGCAGTTCTTCGAATGCATGGGCAGGAGCCCTTTCGCCCTCCTCTACGATTTCCCTTCTAAGACGACGAACCTCTGCGCTTCCCCCAGCGGAGGAAAATTCGACATGCTGTCGAATGCGGTGCCTGGGCTTGCCTTTTCAGATCCGGATCCCGGCGTCGGAAGGGATATCTATGCTTCAGTCCTTATGCCCTACCGGAGCGTAAATTCAGCCCCAGGGGCGCTATTCTCCGACATCTTCGATTCCAAGAGGGAAAGCGGTTCGGTCTCTGTGCTGTTCCTCCCCGTCACCCTGTGGGAGATGGGCATCGTCAAGAGGGACATTGAGCGCATACTGGAGCAGCATGAGGTCCGGGTGACCTCCTCCGTCAGGGACTCTCTCGGGATGCGTTCCAACGTCTCCTCCCAGAGGGAGATCTTTGCGGGCTCGGAGGAGACGCTCCTCCTCACGGAGATGTTGGAATCGATGAACGCTTCGGCCCTCGGCAACGGTCTAGCCTACAAGGTATATCTCGCGGCCAGCGACGAGGAGGCGGCAGGGTATCTCAGGACCCGCATAATGGTTCTCGATGAAAAGCGCATCCGTTCCCCCCTCTGCCTGCTGGAGCCGGAGCTAGGGAAGATGTTCCAGATTCCGCTCGGCCAGGACAATGTCAGGGCCTATCTCAATGCTCATGGGAGGTCCAATGTCATGCATCCCGTCAGCACGGTCATGCATTCCTCGACAGGCGGGATCAGGGTCGGGACGTTCATGAAGCAATCCCTCTACGATACCGGCATGCCGGTATCCATAGAGAATTCCACGATGAACCTCGGCTTCATGATAACCGGCCTTCCGGGTTCCGGCAAGACGCGGGAGGCGATGGCAATACTTGATTCCGCGCTCGGGGCCAAAATCCCACCAATGGTCGTCGTAATATCCCCTACCGGCGAATGGGACGGCTTTGCAAGGTCTCATGGCATGTACCTGCTCCGCATGTTCGAGGACAACGTTCCAATCAATTTCTTCCGGTGCCCCAGAGGGGTCAAGAGGGAGAAGTTCTATGAATCCCTGGCGATGATGCTCGCCTCCGCCTCCGACGCCGGCCCCTACCGCAACCCTATGGAAAAATGCATGCTGAACGCATTCCGGTCAGAATATTCGAAATCCTCCGAACCGGGGCCCCAGGATCTCTACGGCGCCGTCGCGGAGTCTGTGGTGAGGTTCCATGCGAAGAGGACGAACACAGGGGTGAAGTATACGAAGCACGGGGAGAACATCATGTCCGCGCTTGAGAACCTCCGGGGGCTGCTCGCAAGGAGGGAATATTCCACGAGGCTCGGGGTCGTGTTCGAAGAGCTCCTCGGGAAGGGCATCGTGTTCAACATGTCCTCCGCAAGCACCAAGATGAGGCCATACATATACGCCCTCGTGCTGAACCAGCTCTATTCCATCGCCGATACATTCGATACTTTCGGGGACAACGAGCTGAGGCTCGTGATATGCATCGAGGAGGCGCACAACATCTTCGGCGAGGAAGATTCGGCTGCGGTGGAGGACATAAAACAGAGGATACAGGATTTCAGGAAGCGCGGCGTGTCCCTGGTGCTGCTGACCCACAACGCCGTCGACATCGATCCGGGGGTGAGGAGGCTGTGCCAGCTGAAGCTCTACATGAAGCAGTCCCCCGAGATCGCCCCTGCCGCCGCGAAGGAGCTCGTCTTCTCGCATGCGGACAGGGATTCGGTAGAGGCGAAGATGAAGCATCTCAACTCGCGCATAGGCGCGCTCAACCACATCGTCAAAAACGGTGACGAAAAGGAGGCGCAGGACACGATATTCATAAGGACCGCCGACTATTCGGACCCGATCCCTTCTCTCTCCAGGGCAGATCCGCTCCCCGATTACATGCGCAACGCTTCCATAATCCCGGATGCGGTGATCGTCTCGAAGCTCTTTTTCGCGGCGCGTCCGGAGGAAGGGAAAGCGAGAAGGCGCACATCCATGCGCGCCCTGGTGCTTTACATGGGATCCACCATCGCCGAGCACGACATAACCGCCATCGTGGACAAGGAGCCGGTATGCCAGGAGCTGATATGCGGAAGGAGGTACACGATCGAGATCGTGGACGGCAAGGGGCGCAAGCTCCACGAGCTCGATGTCGATTCCGCTCCTGAGATAACCATTGCCGTGGGTTGACGCCTCTCAGCCTTTCAGAAGACCCCGAATTTCTTCTTCGCCCCCTTCGAATCCAGCTCCATGAATCTCCTGACAAGCTCCTCCTGCTCGCCGTTGACGTGCTTCGGGACATCTACGACGACGCTGACTATCTCGTCCCCCTGTCCGCTTCTGTTGAAGTGCGGCATTCCCCTCCCTTTTATGAGTATGATCTCTCCGTTCTGCGTGTTCTTACCTATCCTTACCTTTTCCTCCCCGTAGAGGGTCGCTACCATCACCTCCCCTCCTAGTATTGCTGTGTAAAACGGTATCCGTATCGTATGGTGTATGTCATCTCCCTCCCTTTCGAACCTTCTGTCCTCCCCTACCTCGACGTCTATATAGAGGTCGCCCGTTCCTTCCGACCCATAGTTGCCCATCCCCCTTAGCCTAAGCCTTGTGCCGGTCGCTATCCCCTTTGGGATGTTCACCTTCACCTTCTCGTCGTCCATCACCCTTCCCTCGCCTCTGCATACGTGGCATGCCTTTTCCGCGAACTTCCCGGTCCCGCCGCACTTGTTGCATGTGGATATAGTCTGCATCATGCCAAATGGGGTCCTGTGCGTGGTCTTCATCTGGCCTGTCCCGCTGCACTTGTCGCAGCGTGAGACCTTGCTTCCCCTTTCCGCGCCGCTCCCTTCGCAGTTGCCGCACAGCTTAACATGCCTGACCCTTATCTCCCTCTCGCTGCCCTTTGCGGCCTCCTCGAGCGACACGCTTGTTTTGGCAAGGAGGTCGCTCCCTACGTCCCGGCCGCCCCCTCCGAAGCCGAACATGCTCCCAAATGCGCCCTGCCCTCCGAAGCTTCCAAAATCGAAACCCATGCTCCTGAGGACCTCCTCCATGTCGAAGCCCCTGAATATGTCCTCTTCCGTGAATTTGCGGTTGAACTGGTCTGGGCCATATGCGTCATACTGCTTCCTCTTCTCCTGGTCGCTCAGCACGGCATATGCCTCGTTTATCTCCTTGAATTTCTCCTCCGACCCATGCTCTTTGTTCCTGTCCGGGTGGTATTTGAGCGCGAGGTTCCTGTAGGCCTTCCTTATTTCGTCCTGGCTTGCGCTCTTGCCTACGCCCAGGACCTCATAATAGTCAACGCCCATCAGATACCAACCGCTTTATCGATCTATCCTCTCCTCCGTCTACTTCTCCACCTTGAATTCCGCATCCGTCGCGCCTCCCTCACCCCCTGGCGGCTCGGGCGGCGGAGTCCCTGACTCGCCAGGCGGGGGCTGGGATGGGCCGCCTCCTATCTTGCTGCCGAGCTCCTCCAGCGCGCCCTTCAGGACCTCTACCTTCCTTTTCACCTCCTCCATGTCCGTGCCCTTGAGCGCCGCCTTCACCTCCTCATTGGCTTTGCCGACCTTTTCCAGCGTCTCCTTGTCCGCCTTGTCCTTAAATTCTTCCATGCTCTTTTCCGCGGTGTAGGAAAGCGCCTCCGCGCTGTTTCTTTCCTCTATGCGCTCCCTTTCCCTCTTGTCCTCCTCCTCGTGCATCTTTGCCTCCGCCACCTTCTTCTCGATATCCTCCTTGTTCATCTTATGGGGTGCGACTATGTCCATGCTCTGCTCTTTTCCTGAGGCCTTGTCCTTCGCCGTGACATGCAGGATGCCGTTCGCGTCTATGTCGAAGGTGACCTCTATCTGCGGGATCCCCCTCTTCGCCGGCGGTATCCCTGTCAGCGTGAAGTTCCCGAGGTCTATGTTGTCCTTCGCCAGCGGCCTTTCGCCCTGCACTATGCGTATGTCCACGCTCGTCTGGAAGTCCCCTGCGGTGCTGAATATCTGGGATTTCTTCACGGGTATGGTGGTATTCCTCTCGATTATCGGGGTCGCTACCCCTCCGAGGGTCTCGATGCTCAGCGTAAGCGGCGTTACGTCGAGCAGGAGGATGTCCTTCACCTCCCCTGTCAGCACGCCCGCCTGTATGGCCGCGCCCAGCGCAACGGCCTCCATCGGATCCACCCCTCTCTCCGCCTTCTTGTTGAGCAGCTGCTCCACGTACCTCTGCACTATCGGCATCCTCGTCGGCCCGCCTACGAGTATTATCTTGTCCACCTGCGTGACCTCGAGCTTGGCGTCCTTTATGGCCTGCATCACGGGCTTCGCGGACCTCTCCACTATCGGGACGACCAGGCTTTCAAGCTTGGCCCTCGTCAGCACATAGCTGAAGTTTATCGGCTGGCTGTCGATGCCCTTCGCCAGGAAGGGGAGGCTTATCTCGCTCTGCAGCACCGTCGACAGCTCTATCTTCGCCCTCTCCACCGCCTCCTTGACCCTCTGCATCGCCTGCTGGTCCTTGCTGACGTCGACCCCCTGGCTCCTCTTTATCTCGCCCACGATGAACTCCATTATCGCGTTGTCCATGTCCGTCCCGCCGAGCTGAGTGTCCCCGCTCGTGGATTTCACTTCGAAGACGCCGTTCCCGAAGTCCATGATTGTGACGTCGAGCGTCCCTCCTCCGAGGTCGTAGACAAGTATCTTGAGCTCCTTCCCCGCCTTGTCTATCCCATAGGCGAGCGCCGCTGCGGTAGGCTCGTTCACGAGCCTCACAACTTCAAGACCCGCTATCTCCCCGGCGTCCTTCGTCGCCTGCCTCTGGTTGTCGTTGAAATAGGCGGGCACCGTTATTACGGCCTTTTTGACCTCCTCGCCGAGGAAGGCCTCTGCATCCTTCTTTATCTTCTGCAGGAGCATCGCGGAGAGCTCCTGCGGCTTGTATTCCTTGCCGTAGGCCTTGTATATATAGTCTGTCCCCATCTTCCTCTTGAAGGCATAGAAGGTCCCTTCAGAGTTCGCCACCGCCTGCCTCGCGGCCGGCAGCCCTACAAGGTGCTGCCCGTCCTTCGTGAAGGCCACGTAGCTCGGGAACGCCTTGCCGTACAGCGACGCGCCCTCCGCGCTCGGTATGATCGTCGCCTTCCCTCCTTCCAGCACGGCAGCAGCAGAGTTCGAAGTTCCCAAGTCTATTCCTATTATTTTCATTCTTCCACCTATAAGCGCATAATACATCAATCGGTTCTCTATTTCTCTTTTTTTTCATCCTCTTTTTATTTAACCTTCCTTCTTTTCTGGCCCCTTCGCATCCTCTTGCGGTGCCGCCCTTTCGGCCGCCACCACGATTGCCGCAGGCCTCAGCAGTATGCCGTTGAAGGTATACCCCTCCTTTACAACTTCCAGTATGGTTCCCGGCTTCCTCTCGCTTTCCTTCGTCATCATTATCTCATGGAGGTAGGGGTCGTACCTCCCATCCGCCTTTACCCTTTCAAGCCCCTCCTTTTTCATCGCATCGATGAAATTCGAATAGAGCATCTCCACGCCTTTCGAGAGGTTCTTGTCCTGGGATTCCCCCGACGCGAGCACGGCAAAGTAAAATTCATCGATGATGGGGAGCAGGCTCCTTGCAAGATCCGCCTTGGCGAGCTCCCTTGCGCTCACCGCCTCCTTCATCACCCTCTTCTTGTAATTCTCGAACTCCGCCGCCAGCCTGAGTAGGCGGTCCTTAGTTTCTGCGCAGGGATCCCCATCCTTGCGGGATTCCTCCCTTGCCTCATTTCCTGCTCCGCTCTCCTTCGCGGCTTCCCGGGCGCCCTCTTTGCTCTCCTTCGCGGGCTCATTCTCCTCCACTTTCGCACTGCCCTCCTTGCCAATCTCCTCATTCATGCATTGCACCTCTTTTCCCCGTTCTTCTCGCGCGCATACCGGTAATCCTGTCGAATTCCATGGCGATGTCCATCATGCGCTTCATCTCCCTCTCTATGTCATATTCTATCTCCTCTATCGCCTTGTGCATCTCCGATGCCCTCAGGTAGTATCTCCTGCCCCTCTTTACCACGAGGCCCGAATCTATGAACCTGTTCAGGTGGTAGATGACCGTGCTCCTGGAGAGGTTTATCCCCTCTCCCAGCTCCGAGCTCGTTATCCCGTTGCCCTTCCACGCCGCATCGGTGAACCTCCCGAGGATCTTCTCCTCGATGCCGCCCCCCTCCGCTCCGCAGAGCCCGAAAGCTATGCAGAACCACCTTATCATGCTTTTGGGGTCGTCGGAATCCGGCATCTCCGTAAACTGTATGACTATCTTTCCCATTTCCTCATATTGTTTATGTCGCGATATGTTTAAATATCTTATGTTTTTTGCAATTAAATATTGAAATGTCGAATAAATTTAGACATATATGATGCATGCGCTTCCGCCAAGGCATAAGGCGGCGGCGGAACCATGCGGCAAGATGCAGAAAACATGGGGCCTGCCATTATACAAAAGTTCCACATCAATCGCTTCGCGGCAATAGTGCTGCTGGGAAGAAGGAAGGCGAGGGCCAGGCAAGCGATCCTGCAGGGATAAAATCACCTCCAGCCATATGCCTATCGGATGCGGACTTCATGGGCCTGTTTCCGCAGTCGCTTATTTATACTTATTTTCATAATCAACTATATCCCTCTTTCTGCGCCCCTCTGTTTTGTTGCTGATTCATATGGACGATAAAAACGGCAGCCGCTTATCGATTGAGGGCTACCTGCTGGACGTGGATTATCTCCTCTCGGATGATGGCGCGGTAATCAGGCTTGCCATCAGGGGGACCGATGGCAGATCTTACGAGGTTGTCGACAGGGATTTCCATCCCTACTTCTATCTGCTTCCATCCGGCGCGGTAAAGGCGGAAAGCATACGTTCCGCGGCGGAAGAGAGGAACCCCAATATAAGGGTATCCGTCATCGAGCCAACGGCCAGAAAGCTCGGGGGAAAAGAGCGGACATTTTTCCGCGTGGAGGTGGGGTCGCCCCTCTCCCTCCCGAGGGTGAGCGGTTCGCTTTCGGGCATGGGAATACCTTATGAAAACGACATCCCTTTTGCAAGGAAATACCTGATAGACAGGGAAATAGTCCCCCTCACGCTTTATACTTTCGATGTCGAATCCTCCAGTGCGGGCCTCACTCTTCTATCAGCCAGGAAGTCGGATTCCGAAGGCGACGATGTCCGGAAGCACCTCAAGGTCCTCTGCTTCGACATCGAGACCTACAACCCTGTCGGGATGCCGAGGCCGGAGAAGGACGCGATAGTGATGATAAGCTACTCATACAGCGCGGAGGGCGTGAGGAGGAGCGGGCTCATCACCTTCAAGGAGATCCCCCTCAGCAGGCACAGGGAGACGATCATCGTCGAGAGGGACGAGCGTTCGATGCTCGAGAGGTTCGCGCTGCTGCTCAACGAGCTGGACGTAGACATAATATCCGGGTACAATTCGGCGAACTTCGACATCAAGTACATGATAAACAGGTCAGCCGCCATCGGGATGGAGCTCAACCTCAGCCGCTTCCGCGGGGAGACATCGCTGGAGAGGCACGGGATGGTGGACAAGGTGAAGATAGGCGGGAGGATACACCTCGACGTATACCAGATAGTCAAGTTCATCGTGCTCGTCGGCGCATCGGAGAGCATACTCAAGCTCGACAGCTACACCCTCAGGAACGTATACGAGGCGATAAGCGGGGACAAGAAGCTGAGCATAGACAGGAACGACGTCTATAGGATGTGGGACGGGAGCGGAGAAGAGCTGGCAACCCTTGCAGACTACTGCATAAGCGACTCCCTCTCCCTCCATGCGGTCTATGACGTGCTGGTACCCATAACGTTGGAGCTTTCCCGCGTGACCGGCAATGTGCCTGGCGACGTGGCGGTCTCCACGACCAGCCAGCTGGTGGAGTTCATGCTGATGCTCTATGCGCACAGGTACGGGGAGATAGTACCAAACAAGCCCGACGACAGGGAGATAAGGGCGCGGCAGCTCCTGCCCTACGAGGGGGCCTATGTGAAGACCCCAAACCCCGGCATATACGAGAACATGGTTGTCCTCGACTTCAGGGGGCTGTACCCCTCCATAATCATCTCGCACAACATAGACCCCTCGTCCATCTGCACCTCCTGCGAGGATTACTTCGAGTCCCCTACCGGCATCAAGTTCGACAAGAAAGGCAGGTACATCTCCCCCATGATCGTGAAGATGCTCGTGGAGCAGAGAAGCAGCGTGAAGAAGCTCTACAAGAAGGACCCGGAGAACATAGTGCTCGGGTCGAGGTCGCAGGCGCTGAAGATCATAGCGAACTCCTTCTACGGGTACCTGGGGTATGCGCGGGCGAGGTGGTATTCGCGCGAATGCGCATCGAGCGTCACCGCATACGGCAGGCAGTACATACAGGGCGCGATAGCGAAGGCCGAGGAGAGGGGGTTCAGGGTGCTCTACAGCGACACCGATTCCATAGTGATGCTGCTCAACGAGCATACGAAGGAGGAGGCGCTTTCCTTCATGGGCGAGGTCAACTCCTCCCTCCCTGAGATGATGGAGCTGGAGCTCGAGGATTTCTACAGGCGGGGGCTGTTCGTCGGGAAGAAGAACGAGAAGGGCGAGGTTACCGGGGCGAAGAAGAAGTACGCCTTCATATCCGAGGGCGGGCATATAAAGATAAAGGGCTTCGAGCTCGTGAGGAGGGACTGGTCCAAGATCGCGCAGAGCACGCAGAGGCAGGTGCTCGAGACGATACTGAAGGACGGCAGCGCGGAGAAGGCGGCGGAGATAGTCAAGGAGGTCGTGAAAAGGCTGAAGGCGGGGGAGGTGCCGCTGTCGGATTTGGTGATAAGCACGCAGCTCGGCAAGAGCATAGAGAGCTACGACGGGAAGTCCCCCGAGCTCTCCGCCGCGAAGAAGGCGATAGAGAAGGGGTTCAAGACGAAGGAGGAGGTGGAGCATTCCGTGCTCGGGTATGTTATAACCAAGGGCGGGCAGACGATATCGGACAAGGCCCTCCTCTACGGCATGGCGAAGGACTACGACCCAGACTACTACATAAACAACCAGGTCCTCCCAGCCATAATGAGGATACTGAGGGAGCTTAATTTCAATGAGGAAGAGCTAAAAGGGCTCGGCAAGCAAAAGAAGCTGTGATTGCATGGATGCTGGCACTATAGACATGAAGGTCCTGGAGGAGGTATGCAAGGTCTCCTACCGCGCGCTCGAGAGGGCGAAGGGGGAAGTGAAGCCGGGCGCAAGGCTGCTCGACGTGGCTGTCTCGCTGGAGGACTACATAAGGGGCGAAGGGTATGGCCTCGCCTTCCCGGTCAACATCTCGCTGAACAGCGAGGCTGCGCACTACACCCCATCCTACGACGACGAGAAGGTCTTCGGGGAGGATGTCGTCAAGATAGACCTGGGCGCCGAGAAGGAGGGGGTGCTGGGAGACTGCGCCGCGACCATCGACCTCTCCGGGAAGAACGGCGACCTCACAGAAGCATCCAAGCTTGCGCTCGACAACGCCATCGCATCCATAAAGGCGGGCGTGGAGATAGGGAGCATAGGCGCAGAGATAGAGAGGACTATAAGCTCCTCCGGCTTCAACCCTATAATGAACCTCGGGGGCCACGGGATAGGGGTCAACGATCTCCATTCTGAGCCCTTCATACCTAATTACGACAACGGGGATGGCACCCTTCTCGAGGAAGGGATGGTCATAGCCATAGAGCCATTCGCGACCACCGGCATCGGCTCGGTGGTGTCCGGCAGCGTGCAGGAGATTTTCTCCTTCGCGGGGGAGGCTCTTTTCAGGTCGCTTGATGCAAGAAAGCTCTACGGGGAGGTGAAGTCGCATTATCCCCACAACCCCTTCGCGCTGAGATGGGTGGCAGGGCTCTTCGGTTCTAAGTTCAGCCTTTACGCAGCTGTCAACGAGCTCCTGCGCGCCGGCGCTATCGTGCCGCATCCAGTCCTTGTAGAGAGCAGTTCCGGTGTCGTCTCGCAGCACGAGGCGACCGTGGTCGTGGAAAAGGGGGGGTGCAGGGTCCTCACCGCATAGCGGCAGCCCTTTTCCGCGATGGAAGGCGGAGGAGGTCTCCCCCCTATCCCCTCCCCTGGAGATCTTGGTCTGCATGCGCAAGCATGCCCAAAGGGCGGCAGGGCCAATGTCGCGATTCCTCTCCAAACCATGCCATGGCCACCAAATCCGGACCCTAAATCTGCGATACAAATAAATATTTTAAAAAATAATCCTCTCTTGATCTAATGGTTTCCGTAACAAATAATACAAC
The DNA here is from genome assembly GCA_021822165.1 of Microcaldota archaeon. Taxonomy (GTDB): domain Archaea; phylum Micrarchaeota; class Micrarchaeia; order Micrarchaeales; family Micrarchaeaceae; genus JAKARM01. The sequence continues at coordinate 48,433 of JAKARM010000004.1, forward strand.
CCGTAGTGCAACTCGCAGTGTGAACTTCGGCTCCGATGCCGGCCTGAATCGCGATATGGGGAATGGCGGCCATCTTGCCGGGAGGGGCCGTGACCCGCTTAAAAGGCTGCAGAACGGGATCAACAAGGTCATGAAGCGGGAGGAGGAATATGGGAAGATCGTGAAGGCGATCGGCATACCTGAAGAGAAATTCATGCATATCGATTCGCTCCATACGATATCGCCCGCCACCCTCAAGAGGTACTATAACGCCAATGTGGGGTTGCTGAGATGCGATCCCTCTGAGAGGGCGTCCGGGAGGGGAAGCATAACGGCAAACCCTGCGCTTCTCAGCATATCCCCCGGCAAGTTGCTTTGGAACCTCCAGTACATGGAGCACCTCGGCATAAACCTCCAGGAGGACACGAGCCCGAAAAGCTACCTCCTAAAAGGGCATTTCCTCATGACGACCCCTATGACGAAGAGGAAGAAGATCGCATTCATGCTCAGGGAGATGACGGATTACAGCAAGTCAGACCGCGACGGGAAGAGGCTCATAATTGAATCCCTCTATCAGGTGGTACGGGAGAACACCAGTTATCTCGGCCTCTCGGAGAAGAGGATGATGGAGCTGAAGGAGAAGATAAAGTCGAAATTCGAGGCTGCATACAGGGGCATGCATGGATGAATGACATTATCCGTGCAACAAGCGAGGATGCATTCCGGGCGGCAGGCGCGAAAAATAGGGGTTCCGCCGGCCATTTCTGGCGTTAATAGAAAGGCGATATAATGGCAATCACGACAAAGGAGAGGAAAGGTGTAACAGACGAGATTTTTGCAAGAAGTTCCATCTCGGCCAAGATGCGCATGGCCGAGACGAAAGAGCTCACCCCCGGACAGATCGGGCGCGGCCTCTCTGATGAGAGCAGCAGGGTGAGGGGGGCGGTAGCAAGGCATCAGAAGTTGGCGGAAGAACAGATATCCCTGGCAGCGGGTGACGACAGCCCCCTTGTAAGGAAATCGGTCCTGGAGCACCATAAGCTTGCCCCTGCCGGAATCGACAAGTTGCTCGCTTCCGAGAGAGATATCGGCGTCCTGCAACGGCTGGTAAGGCACCAGGTCCTTTCGGAGAAACAGGTAGATCTGATTCTTGGGGGTCCCCAGCTGCTTAGGGAGAATGCGGTGGTTTGGCAGAAGCTAACCGCGCGCCAGACCGAGGAGGTGATTGCCAATGGCAACGAGCATATAAAATGGCTGCTGGCATTGCATCAAAAGCTGGAAGGGTTCCACATCGCCTCCCTCCTCTCTGAGAAGAGTTCGCCTATCAAGATAGCGGCCATAAAGAGGAATGCCCTCTCCTCCACGCAGTTAACCATGATGCTGGAGGACAAGAGCGAAAATGTCAGGGTTGCCGTGGTGGAGTACCAGAAACTTAACGATTTCCATCTCGCCAAGGCGCTGCATGATCCCCATTGGAAGGTGCGCATGGCCGCAACGCTCCACAAGGGGCATAATGCGATTGCCACCTTCATGAGGAAATAGGACCTTTTTTTTCCAATAGGCTCCGCCAGCGGCATCTGGTGCAAGCCACCATCTAAAAATTCCTGGGTGCGGGACCTTTTCTGGCGGGATAAAATACCCCTTTTCAGGGACAATCCCTGCCTGCAGCATAATCTTAAATACCATGTACGGCACAGATATAATGTGGGATATTTATGGTGACGATAAAAAAGGAAGGGAAAGCCAGTGCCGGAAAGGAAGCGGCGCAGTCGTCAAGCGCAGGCATGAAGGAGGTAACCCAGGCGTGGATCGACGAGACGAGGGCATACGCCGAGAAATATTCGTGGGCAAGGGCAGCCCTGGATAAGGAGGAGTTCGCATCATTGAAGAACGGGGATCTCGATTTCGCCTCGGCGAATGCAGTGCACGGAAAGCTTCTTTTGGCATGGTCCAAGAATACAAGGGGGCTCGAGACTTCGACGAGGGAGCTCATACGGGTCGCAGTGCTTTACGGGGATTACAAGGCTCTCACAATCGCCAGCGAACAGTCATGGAAATGGTTCAATACTGTAATAGAGAAAAGGGAGAAGGAAGCGGCTGCGGATGTTGATGCCAAGATGGTTCCAGCTTCTGCAACGGAGGAGCTTGCCCCGCCCCCCCAGCCGGTCACGGCGGAGGTCGAGGAGCTTGCCGTTCCTCCGCCTGCCCTCACCGAAGAGATGGTGGAGGGCGCAGCTGCCAAATCGGAGGATAAGGGTTCAGGCGGGGATAAAAACCGTAAGCCAGCCGGCCATGCGGTGTCAAAGAAGACAATAGTCGCTGCGGTAGCGGGCGCCGTCATAGGTTCGCTCGGGACGATCTATTCTGCAAACTACCTTGCCAACTTCCACTCCTCTTCTGGCACCCCTGTCTCTCTGACTGCTGAAGCGCATGGGAAAGCGGGCAATCCAATCGCAGCCGCCGTGGCGAAATACCTTTCCGCGGCCCATCCGGCCGTCAAACATGTACAGGAGCGGCCCGCGCCAGTCAGATATTCCAATACTGCCGAGAGGCCTCAGGTTTTCAGCCAGCAGGCGCAGGAATACAATTACAGGCTCAACGAATACCAGAAGCAGCAGAGATGGATAATCAGGCAGCAGATGTACATGCAGCAGCAGAGAATGGCGTGGGAGGCGAGGATGCAGCAGAGGAGCATGGAGTACAGGTTCATGGGGTATGCGGGGGCTACGATCCTGCAGGCTCAGATATATCATGCCTACCCTGGATTCTACTACTATAACAATGGCTGGTGACAGGGCGGTTTTCCCGCCTCCCGCCGCCATCCCGGCAGGGTCAGAACCTGTATTTCAGGTTGTCGTCCATCATTTCCGGGTTCCACATCGGATCCCAGCTCAACTCAACTTCCACCTCTCCCTCCCCTATTATATCCTTGAGCCTTAGTTGCACGTCCGCAAGGATGAGGCTTATCACCGGGCACATTGGGGACGTCATGGTCAACTTTACCCTAACGTTTTTCCCCCCTGTTATCCTTATCCCCTGTATCAGCCCTATCTCCACTATATTGGCGTCAAGCTCCGGGTCCTTGCATTTACTGAGCGCAGAGACAACATCGTCAACCGTAAGCATATAATGGACCTGTGAGGGGAGGTTTATCCGATTCCGGCGGCGAAGCCTTTGAGCTTCGGCTTTCCTGCCGTATATTACGAATTTGTTCAATACGTATATATAACCTTTTTTCCCATATACCGATATCCAGTTACCTTTAGCGGCGAGGATTGCAGCAGTTCCGGATCCCGCCCTGTTTATCGGTCTGGGGTGCCATAAAGGTGTGCCATTGCACGATAAAAATATCTTGAATGCCAAGGGGGCAGAATACTACAGGGGCATCGGATTCATGTGCGGCCTGGAAATACATCAGCGTCTTGCCACGGACAAAAAACTATTCTGCTCCTGCACTGCCAACCCTGTTGCTGGCGCAGTCCCAGTCGGCGGAGTTGATAGGTACCAGCGCGCCGTGGCCGGAGAGCTCGGGGCGATAGACACCGCCACGAAATTCGAGAGCTTGAGAGGGCAGCGTTTCAGGTATAGCATATTCGGCAGGAGCACCTGCCTTGTGGATATAGACGAAGAGCCGCCGCACACGGTTAACCCGGAGGCGCTGAAAGTCGCCCTCTCCCTTTCAAAAGCGCTAGGAATGGACATAATCGACGAGCTGCAGACAATGCGCAAAGGGGTCGTAGACGGGAGCGACCCGAGCGCATTCCAGAGGACCATCCTCGTCTCTATGGGCGGGTCGGTCACGCTCAACGGGAAGAGGGTCGGGGTGACGACGATGTCGCTCGAGGAGGAATCCAGCGGGATAGGCGAAAGGGCAGGGGATGCCGTAACCTACCTCACGGACAGGCTCGGCATCCCCCTCGTCGAGATCGATACCGACGCCACGATAGGCACTCCGTCAGAGGCAAGGGAGGTCGCTTTGCATCTCGGCACCCTCCTAAGGATGACCGGGAAGGTGCAGAGGGGGATAGGGACGATAAGGCAGGATGTCAATGTGTCGATAAAAGGGGGGGCGAGGGTCGAGATAAAAGGGGTGCAGGAGCTCGACCTGATGGACGCCTTCATAGAGAATGAAGTGGAGAGGCAGCAGAAGCTCATCGCCATCGCAGCAAAGCTGAGGGCGAATGGCGCAACCACCGGCGAAATCAAGGAGGTCACCGCGTTATTCGAAGGAACCTCCGCGGGGGTACTGAGGTCGAGCCTGGACAAGGGCGGGTCGCTGTTCGCATTTCCGCTCTCGGGTTTTAAAGGGCTCCTCGGCAGCGAGATAAACCCAAAGAGGCGCCTGGGCAGCGAGATTAGCGATTATGCGAAGGTCGCGGGCGTCGGAGGCGTGCTGCATAGCGACGAAGACCTTGCGAAGTACGGGTTCGTGGATGCAGAGGTTGAAGCCCTGCGGAGATCCCTTTCCATGCGCGAAGGCGACTCTTTCATAATCGTGGCCGGCCCTGAACGGAATGCGCTTCCTGCGGCAAGGCTGGCGAAGGCGAGGGCAGAGGCCTCTCTCGACGGTGTGCCCTCCGAGACAAGGGCTGTCCTTAGCGTGGAGCTCTGCACCACAAGGTTCATGAGGCCTATCGCCGGCGGATCGAGGATGTATCCCGAGACCGACGTCCTCCCTGTCGTGGTCACGGATAAGATGTCGGCCGATGCGGCCCTGGATATGCCGAGCATAGAAAAGGAGAAGGCCTATCTCATCGGGCTTCTCGGCAACCAGCAGCTCTCAGAGATGCTCCTCCTCTCCCCGAGGCTCCCTATTTTCAAGGAGGTCTCCAAGGGGAGGGACCGGGAGAACAGCAGGTTCGTGGCCAACGTCGTCCTGCAGAAATTTACCGAGATGAGGCGCGGCGGCCTAGACGCAGATTCCATCCCCGTTGCGGAACTTGTGGAGGTGTTCGATGCCTATCGCGACGGCATAGTGACAAAACAGGGCGTGGATGAACTCCTTAAGGCTCTGGCTGGCGGAAAGCGGCCTGTGGGCGACGTGATAGAGGACGGCAACCTGAAGAGGATTTCGGGGGAGGGACTGAGGCGAATTGTCGAAAGCGAGCGCCTGTCCTCCGGTTCCGCGGACGCGCTGCGCAGGGCCGTGATGTCCAAGTACAAGCTGAGGGTGGATGGGGAGGAGCTCAACGGCATAATAGAAAAAATGGCGTTATAATCTCCCATATGGCTGTCTGCCATCCAGGCAGACGAAGCCTCCCAATTCCGCTAATCCTCTCTTGTCGTCTGCACCTTACAG
>JAKARM010000019.1 GCA_021822165.1 Microcaldota archaeon
CTCTCAGGGCTTTTATGCTGATAACATAATACATACCCTGGACGCTATGTAGTTAAAATGTATACAAACACAATACATAAAAACCATTTGCCCATAATGATAGTATGATTACATGCCAGAGGATACCGCAGTCATAACTATAAGAGTGCCAAGAAGGGTAAAACTAGCCATGGAGAAAGCGAAAATAAACGTTAGCACAGACGTAAGAAATTATCTGGAAGCGAAAACAAGGTCTATCGAGTTGTACATGCTGCTTCCTGAAATTTTTAAAAGGGCAAAAAAAAGGAAGGCATCGGGTAATAGCACTGCGATGATAAGGGAAGATCGTGATTCCAGATGATCGTTTTAGATGCTTCTGCAGTTGTAAAGCTAATCATAGATGAACCGGGTTCCGACCTTGTAAGGAAAAAAATAGACTCGGAAGCGAAGGAAGGCGAGCCGATCTACGCTCCAGATATTGCGTTGGCGGAATCGATAAACGCCATATGGAAGTATTCGGGTTTAAAGGGCCGAAAAAATGTGGACCCATACAGGACCTTGGCGGATCTTATGCTTATTTGGGACAGGCTCAGCATTGTAGATACGGAAACATTGGCTCCCATAGCCATGAAGATAGCCGTAGAAAATAAGATAACTATATATGACGCTTTGTATGCAGCATTAAGCAAATTAAACAGGGCACCTCTTCTTACCTTTGACAAGAGCCTGAAGGGCAAAGCAGGCAAGATAGGTATAGAGCTGGCAATGGCCTAAGCATTAATAAGGCTTGACATATGGCGAGTCCTTATCGTGAAAAGGAAACATCCCCCACCCGAAAACGGCGTGGGGTTTCCCGCTCACTTGTTAAGCCGTTCTTCCATAACGCTTTTTACCTCTAAAACGGAAAAATGCACGTTTCACTTGGTCGCAGTCACGCCCCTATAAGAGGGGGATACCGCCGAGAAACCTGATGCGCGGATATTCCTTACCACGTTATTGTGGATCCTGGCATTTTCTTTGGTCATTGTCCCTATGAAATGGTACATCCTGCCCTTCGGCTTAAGAACCCTATAGGCATCCGCATAGAATGCGGCGGAGTATAGGTACTCGGAGTTGTTGAAATTGGGCGGGTCGTGGAGTATGCCGTCAACGCTTGAACTCGGCAACGTCTTGATGAACTCTGCGGCATCCACGGCATTCAGCTCTATCGACCTGTCCGCGAAGGCGCCCCTGGACCATGGGTTTGCCTTTGCTATCTCGATCACGTCGGGGGACTTCTCGCAGGCTATCACCTTGCCCGCGCCGAGCTTCCTCAGCCACATGGAGGAATATCCCAGCCCGAAACCTGTCTCGAGCACGTTGCCGGTCGTCCCGCCCAGGGCGTTCGCTTTCTTGAAGGCCTCCTCTGTCGGTTTCGATACGCCTATCGTATGCATGTAGCTTCCGTTTATGAAGAGGGTCGGGGGCCAATCCATCTTAGGCTCGTAAAGCTTTACGACCCCATAATCGTCGCTGAAGAGGTATATCCAGGCAGGAGGGCTGTCGCCCCTCAGCAAAAAACAGTCATTATGCCTCCTTTTCCCTAAAATCCTGGCAATGGTGCCCAGATCAAGGCGTGCATCGCATCCGGAGAATGACACCGCTTTTTTATCGATAGAAAATTCGGATTTGGAGATTCCGAGGTCAAGGCTTACCTCGCCGCCGGCCTCCCCTTTTTTCGCCTTGTCGGATATCAGCTGCAGATGGTATCCTGAGAGTACGATACCTTTCCCTTTTGCCACGCTAGCCACCATCACCAGTTCTTGGCCAGTTTCCGCACAGCCATCCCGTTCCCGTTAACAGGAATGTTGAACCCGTCCACGAACTCCACGCCGCCGCCGAACGGCTGCCTCGATATCGATTGGAAGCCGTCGAGGTCCGTATATGCGACGTTGTCGAATGAAGATGCAACGGCGTGGGACGCGGCTATCCCCAGCTTGCTCTCTATCATGCACCCCACCATCGCCTTGATGCCGTACGCCTGCGCCGTTATGAGGGTTTTGGATGCGCCGCGTATCCCCCCGCTCTTTGTGAGCTTCACGTTTATCATGTCTGCAGCCCCATGCAGTATTGCCTCTATCACATCCCCGGGGGAGCTTATGCTCTCGTCAAGGGTTATTGGGACATCGATCCGTTCCCTTAGCTCCTTATGGGCGTTCCAGTCGTGCCTTCCCAGCGGCTGCTCGAAGAACAACGCCCCCTCGTCCGAGAGCACCTTGCCCAGCGTCACAGCGTCCCTAAGATCGTAGCCCTGGTTTGCATCGACATAGAACTTTTCCCCCTGAAGGCGGGAGGATATCGCCCTCACCCTTTGGATGTCTGCCTTTACATCGGTGCCGACCTTCACCTTGATTATCCTTACCTTTATTTTCTGGAAATTCTCGAGCTCTCTGAGGTTCGATTCGACATCGCCTATCGGGATGGTGTAGCTTGTCGGGAGCTTTTTCATGCTGCCCCCAAGGAGTGCGCTTATGCTTATGCCATATTCCTTGCAGATAAGGTCGTGGGTTGCGATGTCCACCGCATTCTTGGCCACGGGATTGCCGTACATACTGGCGTCCAGATAATGGGATAACCCTTCCATATCCTCGATCGCCTTCCCGTTAAGGCCTATTACAAGATGCTTCACACTCTCGTACAGCGCCCAGGGGACCTCTCCCGTTATCTGCGCTATCGTAGACCCCTCGCCATAGCCCGTATTCGAGGCGGAATTCAGCTCCACCACGACCCCGTTATAATCGTTCTGCGTTCCCAGGGATATGACGAAGGGCTCTGAAAGGGGTATCCCGAGAAGATAGACCGTTGCCGACCCGATCCCTATCCCAGATATCGATGTCCCTTTGAGCCTCACGTGGTATTTTTGCAGTATCACATCATTCACCGTTCCGGGAGAGGACGTCAACGAGGATGCCCGTCGCCTTTTCCAACGTACGCCCATCGACAAGCACAGGTGGCGTCACCTTGACCACGTTGTTGCCGTTCCCCACGAGGGAGCATATGAGCCCTTTCCGGGCAAGTCCCTCCCTGATTTCGTATGCGTAATCCGTAGCTGGCGTGCCGTCGCTGGCTGCAAGGTCTATCCCAATCATGAACCCCATGCCGCGCACGTCGTATATCTTCCCGTTGCCGATCCCTTTCATCTTTTTTATCATCTTTGCGCCTGCCCTTCTCACCTTGGCGAGCCTGCCCTCTTTCAGGCTGTCCAGCACCCTTAAGGCGACCTTTGAACTCATCATGTTGGCTGACTGCATGCTCACCACATTATTGTGCGGCAGCCCCCATTCTCCGTTGTAGAGCACCGCGCCGAGGGGGAGGCCGGCGGCCATACCCTTCCCTATGCAGACCATATCCGGCTCCAGCCCGTACTTCTTGAACAAGAAGAGCTCCCCGGACCTCCCCATGCCCGTATAGACCTCGTCTATAACGAGACGCATCCCATAGCGCTCCCTGACCTCTGAAACGTACCTTATGAATTTCCCCGACGCCACGTTCACCCCTCCGTCGGACTGTATGAGCTCCATTATTATTGTCCCGCCGTCGAGACTGAATGCCTTTGAGGCCTTTTTCAAGATATCCTCGTTGCGCTCTATGGCATCGTCGTCCGATATCCTCTTTGCAGGGAAGAGGAGATGGGATATCCTGCCCCTCCTGTCGATCCCCGTGCCGTTGGACACCGCATCGGTAAGATGGCTCAGGCCGTGGTATGCCCCTTCGAACGCGATGAAGGGGGCGCCGTACCTCCCGAGAGCGACATCGCACGCCTCCGTGCCGGAAGTCGTGAACGCCGCATTCTCGAACCCCGAAAGGCGCACCAGCGCCGCAACCAGCCTTGAAGTGTATCTGTTCTTGAAGACGAGGCTGCTCACTGGGGAGACGATGTCCTCCTTCCTGATGAAATCATACCCCACGGTCATTGCCGAGCCGGAAAAATCGATGTATCGCCTGGTGCCGGAATCTACGCAGAACCTTGATGTCCCGTCGATATTGAAGGTGAACGGCTTGAACTCCGGCTGGACCACGCCTACGCACCGCGACGGGTTGGAAAAACAACGGCCTTGACCTTCGAACGCCTCCAGTATATCAGCGCCAGCCCTATGACCACCCATGCAGGCACCATGATGTACGCAAGGCTAAGTGGAGATGTAAGGCCCACCAGGGAATAGTATATTGCGACAAGCATTATCAGGGAGGCAAGCCCTGGAGCTATCACATGGACAAGCCAGCTGAACCTCTCCTTCACCCTCTTTACGTAGAAAGGCAGGGAGGTATTCACGGCTATGTGGTACATCAGGGTAAAGATCGTTATCGATATTCCCCAGATAACCCAGCTGTCGAAAAGCCCTGCTGATTCGCCGAATATCGCGACCAGCGGAAGCATGGTTGCCAATACGCCCACCACTACGATCCCGAAAAGCCAGAGAGTCGCGACATGGGGGCTTTTGTATTTCTTATGCACCTGCGAAAGACTCTTAGGGAGAAGGCCGTCCCTCGCGAGGGCGAACATGACCCTTGCGCCGCTGTTGCCGAATATCACAGGGGAGAATACCTGCGCCACGAGCACAAACGTGAAGGCGAGCAGAGCCAGCCCTACGCCGAAATACTGTTGCGTCAGGTAGAGCCCCGGGGCGAAGGAACCGCTCGCGGTAGAAAGGCCGGGACCCGCAGCCGCGACAATGCTATATACTACGATCGTATCAAACGCCACCATTATGAGCAGTGCAGTGACTATCGCCTTCTTCAGGGTCTTCTTTGACATCTTCGCCTCTTCACCGAGGGAGACCACGGAGCCGTATCCTCCGTATGCGAGGAATGCTCCGACCACCACTGCAAGGAAGAATCCGGAAAGCCCTCCTGTTGAGTTGGCTATGTTGAAGTACGAGCCGCTGTTATAAGGGGTCTTTGCCATAAAGGCGAATGCAAGCAGCAGGAAGAAGATTATCTGGAGGGCCCCTATCGTTATGGCCGCCTTCGCGGCGACCTTTATTCCGAAATACCCAACGAAAAGGTAGAGGATGGGGACGACCAGGGAAAGGGCGACCACCCATATGAACGGCAATGTATAATTCAGGAGAGAGCTTAACCCGACCCACGTGAACCATCCGACGATTATGCTTGCGGCTATCATGTCGCCGACGACCCAGAAGAGGTTCCAGAGCCCGACACTCTTACCCACGTACTTGTTCTTGGTAGCCGCCTCGACATATTTGTAATACCCCCCGGCATTGGAGACCTTCTGGCTGAATATGTATACCGCTATGATTGCGAGAAAAAGCGTTATGCCTCCGACAAGGAAGGCGAGCGGAGCCGTTGCGCCGGCAAAGGTCATTGCGGCAACCCCTGTTATCGCGAATGCGCCGGCGGGAAATATGACTGAGACTGCGTAAAAGACCACGCCCCAAAAGCCTACCGCATTCTTCTGAAGGACATTTTTTTCCCCCATGCCATCGAGACCTATTCTCACGAAAGGCTTAAAAGGGTTGGCAATGGACAGTGCCGCCAGAGGCAGAGGCATCACCCATGAAAATGTATTCCTCCATAGCATTGACCATCTCTGCGAGAGGATATGGGATTTCCCGCTCAGTTGTTAAAAAGCAAAACCGACGGTAAAAAGGTTGTGGCAAACCGCATCTACACGAAGCCAGGCATATAGCGAAGGAAACAAAAAGACCATCAGGGAAGGAGAAGCGTTCAGGAGGAGGCAACTGCGCCCTTCAGCTGCTGCATCGTAAGGGCGAGATTGGCGTTTACGTAGCTTATGGTGCCGTTGGGAAGGATGAGGTAATAGATATCCAAATATCCCTTCGGGTCGTACTCGTAGCTGAGCTGCTGCCCGGACAGCGCAGGCTCAATGAGGCTTGCGCCGGTACGGTTTTGCGCATATGTATTTATGAAGGAGGTTATCGGCTGGCCGTTTCCCCCTAGGTCCTTGTAAAGCTCGACCTCTATGACCTTTACGTTCCTGCTTGCGAAAAAGCTCATGTTGTTCGCAAGCACCTGGGTACCCTGTGCGCAACCGGAGCACCACGTAGTGACGAACCAGAGAATGACCGGACCCTTCGAGTAGCTGGCAGCTACGCTGCTGTTCGTGCCGTTGGCCAGGACAAAGTAGCCGTTAGGGGCTTTGTTCCCAGAACTAGCCGGGAGAAACTGGTTCCCGGAAGGGGATTTGGAACTTCCAGCGAAAGCGCCGTGGTAAACCAAAAGGCCGGCTCCGGCCAACACCAACAGCATCAGCGCAAATACAAAATAAATTTTTTTATCCAAATTATTACCTATTTTTCTTCGCAGGGAGATTGCAGCCGAGGACGACCCTGGACCCGATGGATATGCTGGCTGCAAGGAGCGCGACAGAGAGCAGCAGGAATGCCGGTTCAAGGGCCGCGAATGATGCCTGCATGGCCCCCATAGTGCTGAATAGTGCGGATGAGGAGAGCCCTGCGACCGCGAACAACGACCCCAAAATCGGGCTGCAGCAGAGCACCTGTGTGAACACCCCCGCCGCCAGCGCAGATGCAGTCACGCCTTTCCCGGGCGCACGTCCCGCATTCCCAAAGGAATACGCCTGCATGGCGAGGGATAGGGAGAAGAGGGCGGAAACGGCGATGAAACCACCAATATCGAACCATTTCCCGGCAGCGAGAGAATTGAATATTATCGGGAAGAATAACAACCCTGATGAAAGCAGGTAATGGTATAGCCCAAGCAGCGCAGCCATCGCTACTGCCGACAGGAGCAGATACCTCCTGTCGGAATAGACAACCTCGATCGCCCGCACAACCCTAATCCTATCACCTATATTGAACAGCAGCTCAGCTTGCTCACGTCGCCGTAAAAGTTCTGCGCCGCCAGCTTGATGGACTCGCTCATCGTCGGGAAGACATGGACCATGTCGATTATGTCGTCTATGGTCATACCGAACTTGACGGCCATCGTGCCTTCGTGTATCAGGTCCGCCGCATTGCTCGCGAGGATATGGACGCCGAGCACCCTCTTCGTCTTATGGTCGATGACGATTTTCACAATGCCCCTCGTATCTTTTATTATATTGGCTTTCGCGACCACCGAGAGGCGTATGAAGTTGCAGCTGCACTTTATCCCCAACCCGTTTGCTGCCCTGTCGGTCAACCCCACGCTTGCCGCCTCAGGGCTCGTGAAGACCGCCTGGGGCACCTCGTTTATGTTCACTTCCTTCTTTGCGCCTGCAAAGATGTTGGATGTGGCGATATACCCTTCCTTCGCGGCCAGGGTCTCCAGCATGGGCGGGCCGGTCACGTCACCGGCTGCGTATATGTTCCCGTTCGTAGTCTGCAATGTCTTGCTGACTTTTATGAATCCATTATCGGTATCCACTTTCACGGCACCCAGATCGAGCATGTCGGAATTCGGTGCCCTGCCCGTCGCAAGCAATATTTCCCCTGCACGGAAGACGCTCTCCTTCCCGTTGCCGACAGCCCTTATGTACTTCTGCCCGTCCTCCTCGCCTACCTCCTTTATCTCCATCCCCGTCCTGATATCCATCCCTTCCTCCTCCAAATACCCCTTGAGAAATGCGCCTATCTCCGGCTCCCATGCGGACAGTATCCTGTCGCTCCTTTGAAGCAGGGTCACCTTCGAACCGAAATGGAGGAACATCTGCGCGAACTCGAGGCCAAGCGCACCGCTCCCCACAACAAGGAGGGATTCGGGCAGCGCATTAAGGGAGAGCGCCTCCTCATTCGTCAAGTATCTCAAACCTTCGATCCCTTTGATTTTAGGGATCGACGCCCTGGCGCCTGTCGCTATTAGGAACTTCCCGGCAGTTATCTCCTCGTTCTTTGTGGCTATCGTATCGTCCCCCTTGAAACTGGCCAGCCCTTCGACATAGGTAACGTTTTCCAAGGAATCCAGCACTTTTTCGTATTTGTCGGCCCTCATCTTTTCGACAAGCGCATCTTTTTCGGACATGGAGGTCTCGAAGTACCCCGGTTTCAGCTTATAGGAAATTATGCTTTCCCTCAATGACAATTCATTGATGAACCGCCCCTGCATTATGAGCTCCTTGCTCGGCACGCACCCGACGTTGACGCATGTCCCGCCAAGCCGCGCCCCCGGAGTCCTGCTGCCCCCTACCATGGCGGTCTTTATGCCGAGTTCGTTCGCCCTTATCGCCGCGGCAAAAGCGGCTGCCCCCTGCCCTAATATCGCATATTCGAATTTCATTGTCTCGCCCTGTTTATCGTGCATTGCACGACATGATGTATTTTTCATATCTTTTGAGATGCCTTATGACATCCCTGACGATCCCTCTCGCATCGTCCCGTATCCCGTATATGCGCAATCGCCCGTCGGTTTTCTTATCTACGAACCTGCAGTTTTCCAGGCACTTCAGGTTGTGGGATGTTAACGTCTGTTCCATCATTAGCGCCTCCGCTATCCCATTGACGCTCATCGGCCCGTCCAGAAGAAGTTCGAGAATCTTGAACCTCCCCGTATTGGCAAAGGCATCGAAGAAAAGCTTCACGAGGGCATCATTCTCCATCCAACCACGCAGGATATATGAATTTAAATTCATATTATCAATGGTTGCCAAGACATCTATAAATACCCATAGGGCCTTGCGAGTACAGAACCTAAGAAGGGCAAGAGAAGGAAGTGGGTGGGGCTTTCGGACATTCCAATCCCAACTCCTGCTAATTAATGTGTTATTAATTATCATTTGATAATTAACTTAACATATATATTTAAATATCCTCTCATACAAACTACTAATATGCAAACAAGAGACTTTGTAAGATTCCTGATTGAAGAGCACATGCCCGTATTTACCTTGAACGACACAGTAAAGATATTGCGCAAGAACAGGACTTACTCTATACTTTTCCTTCACAGATGTGTAAAGAGAGGGTTCATCGGCAGGATCGAAAGGGGCTTATACTATGTAAAGGATAGGCACAACGAATACGAGATAGCGTCGCATGTAGTGGATCATTCGTATGTGAGTATGGTATCCGCGCTTGCTTATTATGGCTTGACTACGCAGATACCAAGAGTGGTCTACGTGGTCTCCACGAAAAGGCACAAACTGCTCAAGGGAATTGTAGGTTTCGACATCGTTTTCAAAAAAATAAAAGATAGCATGCTGTTCGGATACAAAAAGGAAGCTGATGGTAACATATTCGTCGCGGAGCCGGAAAAGGCATTGATAGACATATATTATTTTAATGACATCGATGACCTCGACCCCGCAGCGCTTGAAAGGCCAGCCAGGATAGACATTAACAAGCTTGTGCTTTATGCAGCGAGGAGCAAGAAAAGGTCCGTACTCGTAGGAATTACTGCACTGCTTAGAGAGCATGGATATGCAACGCAGGCTAGAAGGCTGGCCACTTTGGTCAAATAGATATGTGGGTATATGATCGAGAAGGATGAACTTCTGAAAATGCGCATTTACGAGCAACCATATCAAAAGGAGAAGGACTACGTGGAAGAACTATTTCTCGATGAGATATACGCAGCAACCGGAGAGTTGGTGTTTAAGGGCGGAACAGCGCTCTCCAAATTCTATAACTCCATAAGATTTTCCGATGATCTCGATTTCTCGCTGTCGCATGAAGGCGAGGGGGATAAGTTGCCTAGGCTGCTTGATAACGTAATAGGCAAAATTTCTAAGGAATGTCCGCTGAAGATTATGAGGAAGAAAAATAATGCTGACATGCTTGTGTACGAGCTTAGTGTAAGGGGGCCATTATTTGAGATGCTGAACAAATACCAGCATCTAAAGATAGAGGTGGATAGGAAGGCTTCTGTCGTTGAGAAAACCGAGGTATTTAGGAGAAACCCTGCATATCCGGACTTAAAACCATATGTTGCCGTAGTCATGAACAGGAAGGAGATACTATCCGAGAAGATTGTTGCACTACTTTTCAGGCATAATGTTAAAGCGAGAGACTTGTATGACATCTATTTTCTCGCAAAGAGCGGTGTGGACTTTGAAGTCAGCATGATAGACAAAAAGATGAAGGAATACGGCCACACATTCACAAAAGACAGACTGCTTGCCAGGATGGAGCAAGTGGGTCTCATATGGAATAGAGAACTAGGAAGGCTGCTACCAGAAAGTGAATTTGTCAAATACAAGGACGTGAAAGAATATCTTATGGAGCGCTTTGACGTTGCTGGATTGATCTAAATGGTGCAGGGAGAGAGATTTGAACTCTCGAACCCGCTAGGGGAACGGGCCCTAAACCCGCCGCATTTGGCCAGGCTTTGCTATCCCTGCATATTTGCAGATAACGTTGTTAGGCAAAATATTTATTGGTGATTACGGGATAGGCCTTCCATTTGCGTCAATAAACCACAGGCATACGTTGGCTTTATGAAAAGAGCCATGATAAGAGGGTTTTGCCCCCGGTCCTGAAAAAAGAGAGGTTATTTATTTATTTGATGAGAGTTTTCACTAATATTATTGATAAGGGCAATATAATGCTGACTACAAAGTACGTGAGGGACCATCTAGACGAGATAAGGGAATCCCTCGATAGGAGAAAGAGCGATTATCCGCTGGGCGAGCTGCTCGAGCTTGACGCCAGATGGAGGTCGGCCAAGACGGAGCTCCAGGCGCTCAAAACAAGGAAGAACAGGGCGAGCATGGAGATATCCTCGATGAAGAAGGAGGGAAAGGAAAGCGCGATTGTGGAGAGCGCCATAGGCGCCCTGTCGGAGATCAAGGAAAAGGAGAGGAAGATCGAAAGGGAGCTGCCGGCATACGAGGAAAGGATAGAGCACCTGCTGCTCAACATGCCCAACACGCTGCACAAATCCGTCCCATACGGAACCGACGACAGCCAAAATGTTGAGATAAGGAAATGGGGAGAGAGGGAGAAGAGGGATGGGAAGTCGCACGAGGAGATCCTTACAGGGCTGGGGCTGATAGACCTCGAGAGGGCCGCGAAGGTCGCCGGCGCCAGGTTCTACTACCTGAAAGGGGAGATATCGCTGCTCGAGCAGTCGCTGATACGCTTTGCGCTGGACGAGCTCGCCGGGAAGGGATACACTGCGATCTCGCCGCCGATGATGATGAAGAGGGAGATGTACAAGGGGGTGACATCGCTTGGGGATTTCGAGGAGGCGCTCTACAGGGTGGCGGACACCAAGGAAGCCGCAGAGAGGGATAGGGGCGAGAGGATGGAGGAGGAGCTCTTCCTGATATCGACGTCCGAGCATGCGATCGCAGCCATGCACGCCGGGGAGGTCTTCTCGGCCAAGGAGCTGCCGCTCAGGTACGCAGGGGTCAGCCCCTGCTTCAGGAGGGAGGCGGGATCGCACGGGAAGGACACCAAGGGAATATTCAGGGTCCACCAGTTCTACAAGGTGGAACAGTTCATTTTCGCCGGGGCGGACGACTCCTACAAGTTCTTCGACGAGCTCATCTCGAACTCCGAGGACATATACAAAAAGCTCGGCATACCCTACAGGGTGGTGGACATATGCACCGGGGACATAGGGATAGTCGCTGCCAGGAAGAACGACATCGAGGGCTACATGCCAGGGCAGGACAGATACAGGGAGCTCGTTTCCTGCTCCAACTGCACCGACTGGCAGAGCCTGAGGCTGGACATCAAGTACGACGACGGCGGAGAGCGCAAATTCGTCCATACGCTCAATTCAACGGCAATAGCGACGACGAGGACTATCGTGGCAATAGTGGAGAACTACGCCAACGGCGACGGCACGATAGAGGTCCCGAAGGCATTGGTCAAGTACATGGGCAAGGAGAGGATAGGGAAGCCGAAATCGCAGGCATAGGCATGGAAGGATGAAGAACGATTACAACCTGAGGAAGGAGCTCAAGAAGCTCAGCGCGATAAGAGGGTCGGGGACTGAGCTGATAAGCATATACGTCCCGCCGGGATTCCCGGTATCAGAGGAGGTGGCGAAGCTCAGGAACGAATACAGCCAGTCGTCCAACATAAAGTCCAAATCCACCAAGCAGAACGTCATGGGCGCGATAGACAAGATAATGCAGTACCTCAAGCAGTACAGGGAGGTGCCGAACGTGGGGCTGGCGATATTCTGCGGGAACATATCCGACGACCCCTCCAAGACGGACATAGAGCTCTTCTCCGTAGTGCCGACGATGCCGATAAAGGTTAACATATACCGGTGCGATTCCACCTTCCTCCTGGACCCGCTGCTCGCGATAGCGGAGGCGAAGGACATCTACGCCATCGTCGTGATGGATGGGAGGGAGGCGACCGTCGCCGCGCTGAAGGGCACCCATGTAGAGGTGGAGAAGAAGATCAAGTCCTTCGCCCATGCGAAAGTGAGGAAGGGCGGCCAGTCCGCGGCGCGGTACGAACGCATGACTGAGGAGGCGACCAACGACTATTACAAGGATGTATCCGCATCGATAAACGGGCTCTTCGCCAAGCACAGCTTCAAGGTGAAGGGGCTCATCGTAGGCGGCGCGGGGCCGGCGAAGGAGGATTTCGTCAAATCGGGCCACCTCAACTACCAGGTCAAGGTGCTCGGGGTTTTCGACACCGGCTACACGGACGAGAGGGCCGGGATAAGCGAACTCCTCTCGAAGTCGAAGGAGCTGCTGGAGCAGCAGGAGGCGATAAAGGAGAGGGAGACGATGGAGAGGTTCTTCAACGAGATCGCGCACGGGAAGCTCGCTGCATACGGCTACAAGAGGGTGAAGCACGCCCTGATGAACGGCAACGCATTGAAGCTAATAGTCAGCGAAGAGGCGGATATGCATGTAGTCAAGTACCAATGCTCACTCTGCGGAAAGAGCTTCGAGAGGGTGGAGGCTGGAAACGCCAGGGAGACGAAGCACAATGCGATCGAGGGGGAGGATGGAGACCCGAGATGCGAAGGGACGCTCAAGGTTGTGGAAACGAGGGATGCGGTGGAGGAGCTTGTCGACATCGCGGAGAGCCACGGGATAGACACCGAATTCATATCCACCGACAGCAACCAGGGGGAACAGCTGCTGATCGGGTTCGGAGGCATAGGAGTGATGCTCAGGCA
>JAKARM010000020.1 GCA_021822165.1 Microcaldota archaeon
TGCCGCCATCAAGTTCCAACAACATATATTTTGGCGTGGGCGTCCCTCCTGGCCAGACAGCCGATTCATATTCCCAAAACATAACAATATTAAACGAATGCTGACGCTTCGTCAGCCTTCCTGTCCTGCCGCCAAACGTTCGGGCCACCTTTTCCGGTCCGGCCATAAACCACGTCATTTCCCCAGAGCTTTATAATCTCTTTTTTTCTTTGCATACGTTATCGTATCCTTTTTATATCTTTCCAAACCATAAATAAATGGATATTGAATGTCCAACAATAAGTGGTAAAAAGGATTGATTGAATGACCAACAAAACCCTGTCGTTAATATCTGATATCCTTGTCAATTTCAGTATCGCTGCATTCGCATTTATGGTTGTCATTTCCGCCTTTGCGCTCTCAGGTTTTTCCTCAGCAGTAACCGTAACAGCCCCTAACGTTGTTGCCAGCATGACAGTTCTCTCAACATGCGAGATTAGCCTAAGCAACTCCGTCATCACCCTTCCTGCGACCGCCCCTGGCTCATTCGCCCCTACCGATAACGGCGTTGTTACCGATAGCAATCCTGGCAATATCGCGGGCAACGTAGTCATATACGGCGGAAATTGGATCGGCACCGGTTCGAACACTTTCTATGTTACCAACACGGTATGGAACCCTTCATCTTCGCTTAACCAAATTATAGGCAACCAACTAACGTCATCGCCATTTACTTCGCTATTGCAGATTCCTGCCGCTGGAAGCTCCACGATCTATTTCGGGGCGAACGTTCCCTCCGGCCAAGCTGCCGACACATATTCCCAAAACATTGTGATTGAAGCTTCCTGCTGAATCCCGTGTGTTCCGATGCGTAAGTCTGCCATTGTCTTTTTAGTCGTCATCTTGTCGTCGTTCCCAATCCTTATCGCACACTCCCAGCTCGGGGAGGTGGCAGGCGTCCTCAATTTCAATACCCCTATCGGAAGCAGCAGCTCCCTCAACCTCACAATCATGAATACGGAATCAATACCGTTGAAGTACAGCGTCGTTCTCCCTGTATTGAACCAGATCCCCAACTCCACTACCCCTATCGTCACGATAACCCCGATGAACGGGACCCTAGCGCCGCATGCCCAGAAAGAGCTGAACGTGACAGTGCATCTGCCTTATAACAAGAACAAGCCGGGATATGCATGGCAGGGCCTCATCCAGGTGATAGGGGCTTCCCCCTCCACCCCTGGAGAGGTAAACATACAGGCAGGTGTTGCAAAGCTAATCACGATTGTGGCCGCAGAGCCGAAACAGAATCCCCTCTTAATCCCTGAATTGGTTGCCGGCGTTGTTTTGGCCGCAGCGTTGGCATATCTCCTTTATCTGAAACTGCCCGATATCTTCCGGTCGGCAAAGCCAGCAGCCATCCATTCCGCACGGATAAAGCCGAATGGCAGCGCTGCGAAAACAAGGATGGCGGGAGGGAAGCGGAGGAAAAGGGCCCGAGTCCGCAAGTCTGGAAGGGGCGGAAGCCCTCCCAAGCGCATGGCCAGAAGGGGGTCCGCCCAAGGGCCGAAAAGGGCTGGCAAGGCAAGGCAGAAGAGAGGGAGGCAGCCAGCATGATGAAAAGATAAAAGAGCGATATTTTGGAAAGGTATATAAATATTGCAGTCGCATGTTGGTTGTAGGCGCTGTTGCTTTGCGCCTTTTAGCCGCTGATGGCAATTGAGAGGTTAATAGATGGTTTTTGTAGATGCCTTGACCGTGATGCTCCTCGGGCTCGGCGCCAGCACGTTCCTATTGGCGATGTACTTCCTTATGGCCGCGCTCGGCAGGAAGGATATGGACATGCTATACGTTCCCGGGTTCATATTCGGCATGTTCGATTTCGCAAGCGGTTTCGCCATGTCTTTCTTATGGCCGCTTCCCGGCGCATATAACATGCTCTTCGGGGACCCCCTGCTGGTGCTCGGCATACTCATGATGGCGGGGGCGTACATGCTCGCCAGGAAGATGAAGAGAGACCTGCTCTTCCCGATAGGGGTGATGCTTGGAATATACATCGCCGTGGAGGCCGCGGGGATCCTCAACTTCGGCCTTGAGAAGGGCGCATACTTCCTTCCCGCCTTCGGCCTCTACCTGCTATCCGCCCTTGCTGCGATACTCTCTCCACTCGGGATGCTCAGCCCGAAGGGCAACGGCAGGTATGGCTATTATCTTCTTTCCCTCCTGTTGGTGCTGGTCACCATAGTTGCGCTGTTCATCGGGTATGGCGGCATATACGCCCACCTCAAGTCGCCGCCATGAGCGCATCGGTGGAGGGCGTCCTTAAGGTGCGTCTCCGGCCTGTCCCACCTGAATGTCCGGTGGCCCTGCGGCAGCAAAACGCTCCCAAAACATCAATAATCATTATATATCTTCCCACCATAAAAAAGATGTACATGATTCTGGGAGAACTCTTCAGTTTTTTGTCTAACCTCTCGCGTTAATAGTGATACGAATGGCGGATTTAAGCGGCGATATACGATTAGCTGTCGACAGCGGCAAGTCAAGGCTGGGCATAAAGAGCGTTATCGAGTCGCTGAACGACGGCACGACGCAGCTTGTCATAGTGGCGAGCAGCAACAGGGAAGGCACGGTGGACGACATAGGACACCTCGCCAAGATATCGGGCAAGCGGGTCATGGTATTCAAAGGGAACCCCAGGGAGCTGGGCTCCGTATGCGGCAAGCCCTTCCCTATCTCGGCTCTCTCTATACTGGATCCCGGAAACTCGAAGATCCTGGAGAGCAGGGAAGAGGTGATATCCGCCGCTAAGGAGGAGCCGGCAGAGGCTGCCCCTACGGAGGAAGCGGCGCCCGCTTCAATGGCGGAAGAGGCCGACGAGGCCGATGGAGAGTCCGCCGGATCCGGCAAAGAATGATTAGCTCTATTTTGATATGGTTGTTGCAATGGGAAACGGAGAGTTCGCGGCAAGGAAGCTCGTAGGTCTAAGGAAGCATCAGCGAATGCTCAAGAAGCCGCTGAAGAGGAGGAAGCTCAAGCTTAAGCAGAAGTACGATCCCGTCGGGACCGTGCCAAGGGCAAAGGCGCTTGTGCTCCAGAAGTTCGCGTTGCAGCAGAAGCAGCCGAATTCCGGGCAGATAAAGTGCGTCAAGGTGCAGTTGGTCAAGAACAGGAAGGTCGTCGGCGCCTTCGTTCCGGGAGACGGCTCGATAAACTTCATCGATGAGCACGACGAGGTCACCGTCGAAGGGCTGGGCGGCTCGCAGAGGGGCCAGATGGGAGCCATCCCCGGACTTAAGTACAAGGTCGTGGAGGTCAACGGCACGAACCTTTTCCAGATACGAACAGGCAAGAAGGAGAAGCCTAAGAGATGAGTGAGACAATGCCAGACACGTTTGATGATAAAAACCAGGAGCAGGCGGCGGTAGCCGCGGCAGAGGCACAGCCTGCGGGGGAGAAGCAGCCGAAGGCGAAAAGGACGAGGAAGGCGCCTGCGCAGAAAGCGGCTCCTTCCTCCGGGAACAAGGGGGAGGCCGCAGAAAGCCCGGCGGAGGCAGACGGCAGGGAAGGTGCGCCAAGCTCTCTTCCCGCGCATTCTGGAAAAATACTTCTCTTCGGCAAATACCCCTACGAGGGGGTGGAGGTTTCCGACTTGAGCCTCAGGAAATACATAAGCCTGAAGCCCCTGGAATATCCGATGACCTTCAGGCGCGAGAGCCAATATGACTTTTCGAAGGCCGAGTTGAACATCGTGGAGAGGCTCGAGAACTCCTTCATGAGGGGCGGCACGGGCAAGAAGATAGGGGGCCATGTGATAAGGACTGATGGCAGGCTCCAAGGCAAGAAGCTGAAGATCATGCATATAATAGAGAGGGCATTCGCGAAGATAGAGCGGAATACCGGGAAGAACCCCATCCAGGTGCTCGTGAACGCCCTCGAGAACAGCGCCCCCATCGAATACACTACGAGGATAAGGTATGGCGGTGTAATAGCCAACCTCGCGGTCGACATAAGCGCGAGCAAGAGGCTCGACATGGCGCTGAGGAACATCGCCCACGCCACGATAATAGGCGCATTCAACAACAAGAGGGACATAGTGGACACGCTGGCGAACGAGCTGATTCTCGCATCCAACCGCGACATAAACAGCTATTCCGTGAAGCGGAAGAACGAGACAGAGAGGATGGCGAGGAGCGCGAGGTAGTCCGGAAATATACTAGAAGATTGGTGCTCATATGGTAAGGAAGGAATACGTAGTCGAGGAGATAACTAAGATCATGGGCATCAAGGAGAGGATAAGGAATGTCGCGATAATCGCGCATGTCCACCACGGGAAGACAACGCTTACCGATTCGCTCCTTGTCAGGGCAGGGCTTCTCTCCAACGCGGTCGCAGGGGACGCGCTTTACACAAACTACGAGGCGATAGAGAAGGACAGGAGGATGACGATAAAGTCCGCGAACATCTCGCTCGGCTTCACATACAAGGAAAAGGACTATATAATCAACCTGATAGACACCCCCGGCCACGTGGATTTCGGCGGGCATGTCACCAGGGCGATGAAGGCAGTCGACGGCGTGGTGCTCGTCGTAGACCCTGTAGAGGGGATAATGCCGCAGACTGAGACCGTGCTCAAGCAGGCCCTCAAGGACAAGGCGAGGCCTGTGCTATTCGTCAACAAAGTCGACAGGCTCTTCAGCGAGCTAAGGCTGTCGCAGGAGCAGATATTCGCAAGGCTGCTCCAGCTCGTGAGGGACGTGAACAACCTCATAGAGGAATATGCCCCTGTCGAATACTCCGAGACGTGGAAGGTCAGCGTGGAGGGGGGGAGCGTAGCCTTCGGATCCGCATACGACAAGTGGGCGATATCCAAGGTGGTGATGCAGAAGTACAAGGTCACCTTCAAGGATGTCTACAACCATTTCCAGGAGGAAAAGGCGCACGAGCTCCACAAGATCGCCCCAATCGACGAGGCCGTCCTGGCGATGATAGTCGACAACCTCCCTGATCCGGAGGTCGCGCAGCAGTACAGGATACCAGACATATGGCACGGTGACCTTACGACGCCCAACGGCAAGGCGATGCTGGTAGGGGATACGAATGCGAAGACGAACATACTGATTTTCGGGATCCAATATGATCCGCACAGCGGGGAGGTGGTGGTCGGCCGCGTCTTCTCCGGTTCCGCGAAGAAGGGGGTCGAGCTGCACGCATCCGGGAAGAACCAGACGCAGAAGATACAGCAGGTCGCGATATACATGGGACCCGACAAGGTGACGGTCAACGAGATACAGGCGGGCAACATAGCCGCGATCATCGGGCTCAAGAACCTCAGCATAGGGGATACCCTCAGCGAGGACGTCATCGAGCCATTCGAGCTGATAAAGCACTCATCAAAGCCCGTAGTGACCAAGGCGATAGAGGCGAAGGACGCCAGGGACACCACCAAGCTCATCGAGGCCATCAGGGAGCTGCAGAAGCAGGACTTCACGATTGCAGTGGAGATAAACCCGGACACCGGCGAGCATCTCATAAGCGGCATGGGCGAGCTCCATCTCGAGGTGATAGAGACGAAGCTCAGGGACGATTTCGGGATACCGATAATCACGAGCGAGCCGATCGTGGTCTACAACGAGGCGATATCGGCGAAGGCGGGCCCCATAGAGGGCAAGTCGCCGAACAGGCACAACAGGTTCTATGTCACGGTGGAGCCGCTTAAGGAGTCCCTGATGAAGGCAATGGACGAAGGGGCCATAAAGGACGGCAAGCCCAAGGGCCAGGCAGCCATAGAGGCGATGGTCGCTGCAGGGCTCGACAGGGTAATAGCGAAGAACGTGGTCGATGTATACAACAGGAACATACTTGCGGACTCGACGCGCGGGGTGCAGTACATGAACGAGGTCATGGAGCTGCTTATCACGGGTTTCGAGGAGGCGGCGAAGGACGGCCCGATGGCAAGGGAGAAGGTCTCAGGGCTGCTCGTGCAGGTCGTCGATGCGAAGATACACGAGGATGCGGTTCACAGGGGGCCGGGCCAGGTCATACCTGCGATGAGGAACGCCATATATGCGGGCATACTTACGGCGGGCAACTACCTGCTCGAGCCCAAGCAGATATTCACGATTGAGCTCCCACAGGAATACATGTCCTCGATGATATCCTTCCTGCAGAGCAAGCGGGGCCAGATAATAAACATAAACCAGGACAGGGACCACGTGGAGATCGTGGCTAAGATGCCGGTGGCCGAGGTCCTCAAGGGCTTTTCGAACGACATGAGGGGCCAGACGCAGGGGCGCGCCACATGGGCTACGGAATTCGCAGGGTACGAGAAGCTGCCTGGCGAGATGCAGGTGAATGTGGTGAGGGACATCAGGAAGCGGAAGGGGCTTCCGCCGGAACCGCCGACGCCTGCCCAGTTCCTCGAGCCCTGACGGCCCCGGTGCCGCCACCCTCGCAGTGCCATCCGCGAGGGCAAGGAATAAATACCTTACCAGAAAATATTGATTTGTACATCGTACGTCTCTTCAGGCATCGTCTACGTAGCATGGATTTTCGATGGCTGTTTTTGCATTTATACCGAATGTGGTAGAAAACCGAAGGTGGATAATATGAAGTCTTATATAAAGTTCGAAGTTTCAAAGGAAGTCGCAGACAAGACCTATGAGGCCCTGAGGCTCGCCAAGGACGGCGGAGTCATAAAGAAGGGGGCTAACGAGGTGACGAAGAGCGTAGAGCGGGGGTTGGCCTCGTTCGTCGTGATCGCGGAGGACGTGGAGCCGGAAGAGGTGGTCCTCCATATACCGATGCTCTGCGAGCAGAAGAAGATACCGTTTACATACGTGCCGAACAGGGAGGCGCTCGGAAAGGCGATAGGCATGTCCGTCCAGTGCGCCGCAGTCTCGGTCGAGGGGCAGGGCGGTGCATCCGCAGCTATAAGCGACATCATCTCGAAGATCACAGGCAGCAAGCATTCCCCGAAGGGGGAGAAGGCGCCGCATGCGGCAGAGCCCAAGAAGGAACATCCTGCCGCAGAGGAGAAGAAGGCTCCGCACGCCGAACATGCGGGGAATGCGGATAAGGGGCACCACCATGAGCATGAGCACCATGCCGCAGCAGAGGAGAAGAAGGCAGAGGAATGAATGTGGTATGGATGGACGATGCGCAACACCAGTTTTCCGGGATACTCGCAGAGATAGTGGAGGTCAGGAAGGGGATCAAGACGGGCATGTACGGCGAGATCTACACGGCATCCTGCAGGGTCCTCGAAGGGAGGGACAAGGGCAGGATAATAAGGAGGAACATACTGGGCCCAATCAAGAATGGCGATGTAGTCCGTCTTACCGATACCAACAGGGAAGCCAAGGAGGTAAGGGTGAAGTGATATGAGGTGCACATACTGCTTGAAGGAGCTCAGGGCCGGGACCGGCACGATGTTCGTGCACAAGACCGGCAAGCTCAGTTATTTCTGCACGAGCAAGTGCTACAAGGATGCGATAATCACCAAAAAGAAGCGCAAGATCAAGGCGTGAGCCTTCCTCCATTTATTATCCTTTTCCTTGCTGGATCTAACGCGCAAGCCGTGCGCATGGGCATTCCGCATGCTTCATGGCAAGATCCCCATAAAATATATATTCGCGCAGGCAGGATATACCTATGTTTACATTGGCGTATCTCCTTGCATCCCTCTTCATCCTCGGCCTGCTGGACGTGAAGGGGTGGACCAGGGTAAACTCGCTCGCGGTATACCTCCTCTCGCTCACCAGCCTAATCCTCTCCGCGGCATCCGGTTCATACCGCGAAATTCTCTTTGGAGCCCTCCCGTTGCTCGGCATGCCCTCTCTATATGCCGTCGCGCTTTCCATTATCGTGCTCATAGCCCTGCCCGGGCTCGGGGCCGGGGACAAGATTTTCCTATCGTCGATATTCTTCCTTTACCCTTTCTGGTTCGTCTGGCTCGTCGTTGCGCTCGCCTCGATGTTTGTCAAGCCCGCATTCGCCATCCTCTCCATTTTCATAAAGGGGAAGCGGCTCTCCCTCCCATTCTACCCCTTCCTCTTTGCATCCGCATTGGCCGTGAATTATGCCGGGCTGGGATATGCCGTGGCTTTAACGGCAGTGCTGTTCGCCTACTTGCTCTTTTCTAGGATGCGCGAAAGGGCGAAATCGCACCGCAGGGGAATGGGATTCCTACGGGGCCGCTAACCCGCCACTTCCTCTCCGCCCTTCCATCCCCCGGAGCAGCAGCAAATGTCACCCTGTCATGTCGAGATCGTCGTCCAGCGAGTCCGCCCCCCGCCCTTCTCCCGCAGTCCCGTCCTCCGTGTACTCCGGGAATTCGACGCCCCCTACGACAAGTATTATCTTGAGCGAATCACGCTGCATGTTTGGCTCTATCCTGGCGCCCCACTTGAGCATCGCGTCCGGGCTTATCCTGTTGGACACTTCCTGGAAGACCCTCTCGGCTTCCTTCAGCGTCAGGTCCTCGCCTCCCACTATGTTTATGAGCGCCTTCTTGGCGGTTGCGAGATTTGCATCAACCATCGGGCTTTTTATCGCGTTCTCTAGGGCGGCTATCGCCCTGGACTCTCCCTGTGTTGAAGGGGCGGTGCTCTCTCCGGATCCTATTATGGCGTATCCGGAATCCTTGAGCACAGATTTGAGGTCAGCAAAGTCGATGTTCACCATCCCCGGCTTCGTCACCATCTCCACTATCCCCTTTGTCGCATTCGCAAGGACTTCGTCAGAGACCCTAAAGGCCATGTTGAGCGGCAGGTCCGCGGCTATCGAGAGCAGCTTGTCGTTCGGTATTATTATCGTGGTATCCGTCTCCTTCTTGAGCTTGACCAGCCCGTTGAGGGCGTTCCTCATCCTCGTCCTTCCCTCGCTGGTGAAAGGGAGGGTGACGATTCCGACAGTGAGCGCCCCCGCCTCCTTCGATTCGTGGGCTATCACGCTGGCCGAGCCCGTTCCGGTCCCTCCTCCGAGGCCGCATGTGACGAATACGAGGCTGCCATCCCCTATAAGGTGCTTTATCTCGTCCTTGCTCTCCTTCGCCGCCTCCTCGCCCAGCTTCATGTCGCTTCCGGCCCCGAGCCCCCTGGTGGCCTTCTTCCCGATGAGCAGCTTCCTCTCCACGCGGGTCTTCACCAGGTGGGCGGCATCGGTGTTCATCGCTATCAATGTCGCGCCCTGCACCCCTATGCTGGAAAGCCTGGTCATGGTGTTGCTTCCGCTGCCCCCAGCCCCCACCACATAGATCTTCGGCTTGGCGTTCTCTATGAAATGCAACAGTTCTTCATCATCAGGGCTTAGTATTTCCGTGCTTGGCATGCCATTTAGGTCGTTCATCTCGCTCACTCCTATAATCCACTGATATGGATTGTCGAAAAAAGGTTAAAAAGCTAATTGAAAGTATGCGCGATAAAATGTCCTGTTCCCTCTTTACCTCTTTCCCTCGGCGCCGTAATCGGCACAACACAATCAAGTTCGGCATTCCCCGCTATGGATTTATAATTTTCCCACCATAATCTATCTGATGGCTTTTTTGTCCTGTGCCGCGTCTGCGGTTTATAGATGACATCTTTGCTATGTATGGTTGGTTTTATGGATAGAGTTTCCAAGAGGGAATCGTTGCTGGGCCCCGGGGTCGTCGACATCAGGCTGAAGAAGGGGATGAAGGTATCAGAGCTGATACGCTCGATGGGAAGGATAGGTGGGTTTTCCGCGCAGCACATGGTCGACGGGATAGACATACTTGGCAGGATGGTGAAGGACAAGGATTCATACAATTTCATCTCCTTCCCTGCGGACATCGTCTCCACCGGCCTTCGCGGCGTGCTTGCGGATGGCATAAAGTATTTCGATGCCGCGATAACCACATGCGGCACCATCGACCATGACCTTGCCAGGACATACGGCGGCAGGTATTCGCTCGGGACATTCAATGTGGACGACAGCATGCTCCACAAGATGGACATATACAGGCTCGGCAACATATTCATGAAGAGCGAGGACTACGGGGTCGTCATAGAGAAGTCCTTCAACAGGATAATGGGCGACATATATTCCTCCAAGGACTATAAATCCGAGTACAGCCCCTCGGAGATAACCTACGAGTTCGGGAAGAGAATCACAGACAAGAGATCGCTGCTCAGGCAGGCCTACCTGCACGGAGTCAAGATATTCAATCCGGGCATAGTGGACGGCGCATTCGGGACCCAGCTTACCCTCTTTTCCCAGGACCACGACTTCAAGCTCAATGTGCTCAAGGACGAGCTGGAGCTCAGCAACATCTCGTTCGACAACAAGGTCACCGGCGCCCTCATGGTCGGGGGCGGCATAAGCAAGCACCATGTGATATGGTGGAACCAGTTCAAGGGGGGGCTGGACTATGCGGTATATGTGACTACTGCATCACAGTTCGACGGGAGCCTTTCCGGAGCGCGCCTTACCGAAGCGGTATCGTGGGGCAAGGTGAAGGAGAGGGCGAAGTTCGCCACGGTCGACGGGGATGCGACGATAATACTGCCTGTGATGTTTTCCTCATTGGATCTTGTATGACTGCGGCCTTGCCAAAGTATTGCCTCCCATCGCCAAACAAAAAAGATATATAAACATGTATGGCAAATAAGGTATTGCGCCGTGTGACACATGGGAATCATGCTCGCGGAGAGGGATCGATTTCGGAGGGCGACGGCTGCATTGGCTTTCCCCGGCGATGCCCTTTGAACGGGAATGAGCTCTGCATCTGCAGGGCGCTCACCGCCCATTCGGCGGAAAATATCATGTGGGCCCATAACTCAGTTTGGCTAGAGTGGCGGGCTTTTAACCCGTAGGTCGAGGGTTCAAAATGCGGGTATCCTCCGCATGAAATTCCCTCTGGGCCCGCTCTATTCCATAAGGCCGGCAATCTTCCGCCGATTCCGGAAGCAAAATGGCGGCATCATGGGTTTTCCATCCCTGTATCCCGCATATCCGCAGGGTAACCGGTTGTCCGCAGGTCCGAACTATTGTATAAAGTATTTAAACCTTTACTACCTAATGGTAAGGGAAGGTCTTTGGACTGTGTCTATCAGGCTTTCCATTAGAGTAATTGCTCTGTCTGCCAGGGTGGCGGAAACTGGTAACGCGTGCGCCTGGAATTGATCCCGGCAAGCGCATGGCTCTCGAGCCTTCTGGGTTCAAAATAAACTTTTGTCTATCACGTGAAAGTTTATGGATATCCCAGCCCTGGCGTGGTGTTGATACAATGGCTGAACAAAAGCAATCAAGGAAGGAACCAATGAAGGCTAAGAAGGAGATAGCCTCAATAATCAGGATGTCCGGCAAGGACGTCAACGGAGCGTTAAGCATCGAGAGGGCGATGTCCGAAGTCAAGGGGATAGGCAGGAACCTGGCGCATGCGTTATCCTATGCGATACGCACCAAGCTGGAGATAGATCCGGCAACGCCTGTCGGGACGCTTTCGGACGAGCAGCTAGCCAAGGTGGAGGGAGTGATAGAGGATCCTATGAAATACGGGATTCCGAGATACATGATTAATAGATTGAAGGACTTCGAGACCGGCAAGGACCTGCATGTCACCGGGAACGATCTCATATTCAACATAAGGCAGGATATAACAAGGGAGACCGCCCTCAGGACATGGAAGGGCCACAGGCACCAGTACGGCCAGAAGGTCCGCGGACAGCGCACCAGGTCTACAGGAAGGACAGGGGCCACGATAGGGGTCCAGAAGAAGTCCGCCGCTCCAAAGCCGGGGACTGCGGCGGCCGCAGCAAAGAAGTAGGGCATGATGTAACGAATATGGTGATTTATTGGGAGTTCCTAAGAGAAATAGAAAGAAGTACCAGCGTCCTCAAAATATCCACAACAGCCAGAGGATTCTCGAGGACAATTCAATAATCGAGGAGTACGGCCTCAAGAACATGAAGGAGCTGTGGAAGGTCCAGTCCGAGACGAGCAGGGTGCGCGGCAATGTCAGGAAGCTGCTGGCCGCGACCTCGTCCCATGACGAAGGCAACAGCCTTGTCTCGAGGCTTGTGAGGCTCGGCATGGTGAAGGAAGGCTCAACGTTGGACGACCTGCTCGACATGGGGGTGAATGCGATGCTCGAGAGGAGGCTTCAGTCCGTGGTCTTCAGGAACGGTCTTGCAAGGACGATGAAGCAGGCGAGGCAGCTCGTAGTCCACGGCTTCATATCGGTCGATGGCAAGAGGGTCAACAGGCCCGGCTACATCGTCGAGAGGGGGGCTGACAAGAGCATAGCCTATTACAAGAGCATAGACATCACCCCTAAGACCCCTCAACAGGAACAGCCTCAGCCGCCGTCCGAGGCGGAAACCGCAATGGCCGCAGAGGCTGAAGGAAGCAATAATTGAACGTGTTGATTTTTATGCCTAAGACCAAGAAGGAGGACAAGAAGAACCCCCAGCAACAGCAGACGGCGAAGAAGGAGGAAAAAATATCCTACGAAGCGAAGGCCATGGAAGAGGCCAAGGTGAAGCCGCGAGAGGAGAGGTGGGCGGTTGCGCATGTCTATTCCTCTAAGAACGATACGATAATCACCCTCACAGACATGAGCGGCGCGGAAACGATATCAGTAGGCAGCGGCGGGATGATGGTGAATGCCGATTCCCAGGAAGGGGCCCCATATGCCGCCATGCAGGCCGCATACAAGGTCGCGGCAGATGCGAAGGAAAAGGGCATCACCAACATAAACATCTCGATAAGGGCCCCTGGCGGCCATGGCTCCAAGACCCCCGGGCCTGGAGCGCAGGCGGTTGTCAGGGTGCTTGCAAGAAGCGGCCTCAGGGTGAACAGGATCGAGGACGTGACCCCTCTCCCGACAGACACCACAAAGAGGCCCGGCGGAAGAAGGGGAAGGAGGGTCTGATCCCTCTTT
>JAKARM010000021.1 GCA_021822165.1 Microcaldota archaeon
CCGCTAATGGTATATTATCCTGAATATCTTCGAGTCGGAATTCACGAAGACCGGCTGCAGCGAGACATTATTGTTGTCGAACGGGCATTGCTGGACATTGCAGAGGAAAAGGAACTTGAAGAGGTTGCTCTCCGGCAGCTTCGACCCGAGTATCTCCGCGCCGACTATGGTGGTATTGGAAAAGGAGACCATTAGCGTGAAATTCATTGTCCTGTTCACCTGTGACTGCGTGGCATTGAAGAAGGTATATCCGCCGGTTGCGGTGTTGTAGAGCAGGAGGTGCCTCATCTGGAAATAGTTGCTGCCGTTAATCGAAAGATACGACGTAGAATTGAGCGTCCCGTTGGCGAAGGGCTTGATTATCGCCATCGCCCTATAGGGCAGCGACGAAGCGGAGAAGGTATATACCGTCTCGTTGGCCGTCCTGTTGACATGGCCCTGCGTGAGTATATCGTAGCCGTACTGGCTCGTGTTCTGTATGTTGCCCTCCGCAGCTATCCCCCCGAGCTCCACAAGCCAGTAGTTCCTCGCGAGGAGGTATTGCGGCTTCCCTATCCTGTAGAGGAAACTGTCATTCCCTGTCGTATTGAAGAGGAACTGTGAATCGTTGATTATTGGGCCGTTTATCTCGCCGCCCACGCTGTCTATGTAGCTTGTCCTGTTCGCCCACCCCTCGACTACGGAGCCGTCGGGCCACAGCGCAAGGACCGTCGCGTTGGTTGGCGTGTTGTTGCGCATCCACGTCATGGCGCTGAGGAACTGCGGATTTATGTTGTCCGCCTGGACTGCGCTGGCCGCCTGGAGATTTGCGATATGGTAACCGACATATGCGAGCGCGATCAATATGCCGATGTATCCAAAAACCACGAACGATGCCCTCCGCCTGGTCATCGCAATGTTGTACGACATGCGGCCCACGATGAAAAGGGTGTACGCCGAGAACAGGGCCACAGGCACGGCGAAGAGGGAATTGAACCTTACCGCGCCGATCTGCAGGTACATGGTGAGCAGGAAATATCCGAGCACCGTAAGGAAGCCGTATACGGCGCTTTTGCTTATGCGCTCGCGGCGGCCCCGCATGTAATGGTTCGCCGCCTCGAAGAGGAAGAGGGCTATGCCGATAGGCGCCAGGAGTATCTGGTAATTAAAGCTCGCCCATATGAACGCAAATGTCGGCTTCTGGAGCTCCTGCGTAGTCGCGCCTATCGCATTGGTCGCTGAATTCGTCACTGTCGCGAGCGTAGCGGTTGTGTAGAGATAGCTCCCGAAGAAGGCGATCAGCACGACCGCAAGGACTGCGGATGCGGCAGCAAAGAAGAGCGCCCTCTGCCTCCACCCCTTGAACATGAAACTGAACGGACCCGAGCCGGCGGGGGAAAGAAGGTGCTCCGTCCTCTGCCTGTCGGAAAGGAACCAGTAAGAGGCGGCGGAAGCGGCAAGTATCGGGATCCAGACAAGGAAGAAATGGATATCGTAAAGCGGAAGGTTCGCCCTTATTACGTCAAGGAACCTGAAGAACTTCTCAAGCGCATAGGCGAAGAGCATAAAGAGGGAGATAATGGTCGTTCCGCGGAGCAGCTCTGTGTCGGCGGATATAAAGCCATACGCGACAAGGAGCAACAGGGAGATGAAATAGACTGCGAGCGCGAATGGCGAACCCAGCCAGATGGCGGAGGAGACCCCCAGGAAGAGGGCGGATATTGCCGCATTCCTTATCCTGTCCTTGTCGTTCCCCGAGCTCGCAGCCCGCGCCATATATACGAGCGCCGCGATGAGGAATATGGTTATGAATGTGTCGCCGCGGTAGACGAGGGCCGCCGTCCTGGCTATGTCCCCGCTCGATACCGCCACCAGGAACATCGCGAGCATCCCGAGATACTTGCTATCGGTGATCGTCCTGACCAGGTAATACGCGCCTATGACATCGAATATCCCGAAAAGGATCGGCACGTGCCTCATTATGGTGTATGCCGATATGCCGAAGTAGTGGAGGAATATGTAAAGGAATATCGAGATGTAATAGGTCCCGTTGCCTTCAAGTATCGGGTTGTGAGGGGAGACGAATCCTGACAGCCTGGAGGTAAGCGGCACTATATAATTATTGGCTATCGCCTGCTCCACCACGGTGTAGTGGAAGAAACCGTCCGGCTCGAAGAAACCCTGGTACTTCAGCATGCCGCTCCTAAGGTGTATCGTGATCAGCAGTATCGCGACAAGCATGACGAGCATTATGTACTTCTCGTTCTTATGTACCGATGCGAGGAAATGGTGCGTTAGGTTGGCCCCCTGCGGGTGGTGCCTCTGGCCATGGATGCCCTCTGCGGTTTCCTGGTCTCGCTGCCCCCCATGCCCTGCCGCCTCGGCTGCCACGGGATTCCTAGATTTTATCTCTGCAGCTGGCGGCTTCCCCGCTGGGCGGGCTGGCTCGGGGCCAGAGGGGCCAAACGCCGCATTGCCATTAGTAGAATCTAGAGGATCCAAGAAACCAAACCTAACAAAACTTGTCAGACTTAAGCGTAAATTAGCGATAGGGGTTGCACAGGAAATACATAAATAGATTGGGGTTATTAGTTTTTCTTTGAGGTAAGCTTGATGGATTGCGGCGTACCGCGTAAGGGAATGCGCCCAAGGAGCTGCGCCGCGGGCAACGGCGCATGATGCTGGGATTTTGTTCAGGATTGATTGTATGGCGAACCACAGACTTGGAGACGATATAGTGCCGGAAGGCTATTATCTGAGGATAGAAACAGACATGAAAGGGGGTAGGTTCACAGGGTCTGAGACCATAAAGGCGATGGCGAAGAAAGCGGTGAAACGGATAACGCTCAACGCCAGCGGCCTTGCGGTCTCCGGGGCGAGCGTGAGCACCAAGGAGGGTACGCAGCATGCGAAAATCAGCTATGACAGGAGGGGGGAGAGGGTTTCGCTGGAGATAGGAAAGGCAGTTTCGGGAGAGATCGGGATACATATTGCGTTCAAAGGGGCGAACAACGAACAGATGCACGGATTCTACAGGAGCAGGTACATGAAGGATGGAAAAGAGGAATACATGCTCTCAACGCAGTTCGAACCAGCAGATGCGAGGTCCGCATTCCCCTGCTTCGACGAGCCCTCTTTCAAGGCGAGATTCGACCTGTCTGTCGTGGCGGACGAAAAATTCGACGTGATATCCAACATGCCTATCAAGAAGACCGTAAAAATGGGAGAGGGAAGAAAACTTGTAAGTTTCCAGACCACGCCCAGGATGTCCACATACCTCCTTTACATAGGGGTTGGGAAATTTGATTACTACGAGGAAACGCTCGGCAGGGTAGCCGTCAGGGCCGTGACCGCGAATGGAAAGGCCACGCAGGGCAGGATGGCAGTGGGGATGGCGAAGAAATTCATCAGGTATTTCGAAAGATACTTCGGGATAAGGTACCCGCTGCCCAAGGTAGACCTCATAGCGGTTCCTGATTTCGCGGCAGGGGCGATGGAAAACTGGGGGGCGATAACCTTCAGGGAAACCGCGCTGCTGGGGGACGAGAAGAGCCTTGCAGTGGAATCCATGCGCAACGTGGCGGAAACCGTGGCGCATGAGCTCGCCCACCAATGGTTCGGGAACCTTGTGACAATGGAATGGTGGGAGGATCTATGGCTCAACGAGAGCTTTGCGACGTTCATGAGCTACAAGGCAGTGGACAGCGTCTTCCCAGAATGGAAGATATGGCTCCAATTCCTGTTGGAGGACATATCCACAGCGCTGAACAGCGACAGCCTGAAATCCACCCACCCGATAAACGTCAAGGTAGACACGCCAGGGATGATCAGCTCCATATTCGATGCGATAAGCTACAGCAAGGGGGGGACCATACTGAGCATGCTCGAGGACTATGTAGGTGCGGAGACCTTCAGGGAGGGACTCGGCGACTACCTCTCGGAGCACAGGTACGGCAACACCACGAAGCACGACCTCTGGAGGGCGATCGAGGCTGCGGCAAGGAGGAAGGGGAGGAAAATCAACATGGGCGAAGTTGCGAGCTTCTGGATAGACAATCCGGGATACCCCGTGATAGAGGTAAAACAAAGCGCGGATGGGATAGGGCTCCGCCAAAGCAGGTTCCTCATCACAGGAGAGAGAGAAGGGAGGGGAAAGGCCTGGCCGGTGCCGCTGCACTACGTGACGGACAGGGGAACCGCGGGCTACGCCATGTTTGATTCCACAAGCTCGGATATAAAGGGGAAAGGGGCGAAGTGGACGAAACTGAACCACGGGCAAAAGGGGCTGTACAGGGCGAGGTACCAGAGGGAGCTGCTTGAAAGGATAGGGGAGGGGATCGACGGCGGGAGGCTGCAGCCGGTCGACATCTGGGGGGTAGAATCAGACCTCTTCGCCTATGCGAGATCCGGGATGATACCCCTTTCCGACTACCTCGACTTCATAGAGAGGCATTGCATGGGGTGCGCATATCCAGCCAGTTTCAGCATCGCCTCGCACCTGCAGTGGATATATATAATGGCATACCACGGAAAGCCGAAGGAGAGGGTGAGGAAGGCTGCCGTAGATTTCTATATGCCAATATTCAAGAAGCTTGGATGGAGCAAGAAGAAGGGGGAAGACGACATAACAACGATGCACAGGGGGCTTGCCATATACGGGCTCGGCGAGATGGGCGACGAAGCGGTCGTGAAGAGATCGGTGGATATCTTCAGGAAGGGATATAGGCAGACGGCGAAGATCGACCCCAACATAAGCGGCGAGGTCTATTCGATAGCCATAAGCGGGGGCGGCAAGCAAGAGATGAAGATGCTGCACGCGATGTATAAGAGGGAGAGATCCCCTGTCGAGAAGAGGAAGATGCTCAGCGCAATGGGGAGCTCAAGGGATAGGACTGCAATCATGGAGGCGCTCAGGTTTTCGCGGTCGAAGGAGGTAAGGCTGCAGAACGCTTATATCGTGCCTATGGCTGTGACCGCCAACCCGGAGCACAGGGAGGTGCTGTGGGGGTGGGTAAAGTCGAACTGGAAGGGGCTCATGAAGAGCTACCCGCCCGGGACGATGATGCTGAAGACCTTCGTTGACATGCTTTCCTACGTATCGGACAGGGGGACGAGGGAGGAGATGAAGAGGTTCTTCGGGAAAAAGGAAAACAGGCGCGACGACATGGAGATGAGCGCAAGGCACCTGATGGAGAGGACGCTCGCCAACATAATGTTCATGGAGGCGAACGAACTCCAGAGGAAATCAAGAAAATAGGAACTTGAAATTGGTCAGGAAGAGCTTCAGCCCGTCTACCACCTTCCTCTGCTTCGTGGTGCCTATCCTGAGATAGTATTTAACAGGTATCTCGACAATCGTCATCCCGTTCTTCCTGGCCTTTATGTTCATCTCCGTCTCTATGCCGAAATTCTTCTCGGACAGCCCCATCCTATCCCAGGAAGGCTTCCTTATCGCCCTTATCCCTGTCTGTGAATCCCTTATGTGCATGCCATAGAGCAGGTTGGCTGTTGCCGTCAGCACCCAATTGCCCATCTGGATGAACCTTGGCATCGCCTTTAGGCTTACGTTGGAAAGCCTGTCCCCAAGCACCATGTCGGCGCCACCCCTTACGAGAGAAATCATCCTTTTTAGATCCCTCGCGTCGTATGTCGCATCCCCGTCTATGAAACAGATTATCGGAGTAGAGACATGCTTGGCGGCATGTATGCATGCCATGCCCTTCCCGCTGTCCGTTTGCCTTATGACCTTTACGCCTACATGCAAAACCTCCTTGCCCTTCCCCGCTTGCAGTCCGGGCTTGCCGTCACCGTTCTTGTATATTATGAGCACCTTGCAGCCTGCGAGGGCTTTCAGGACCCCGTTCGCGACCTTCCATACGGCAGGTTCGTCTTTTACGGGTATTACGACAGTGGTATCGGAATAATCCCCCTTCGGCCCATGAATGTGCTTCTGTACCATTATTACGACCTGGATAACATGCGCATATGCCGCATGGAGAGCCCATGCCACAAGTCAGCATATGCGTAGGCTGATTTCTTATACCTTGCCGCTAATCAGCCCTTCGCCCCGTAATAGGAAATGAGCCTTTCTATCCCCTCGTCAAGCGTGCATTCGGTCTTGAAGCCGAGCACTTTTTCCGCCTTCGCGGTGTCGGCCAGGGTATGCTCGACATAATTCTTCAGCGGATTTATTATGTAGTCTGGTTTTGCGTCGCTGCCGAGATGCTCGTTCAGTTTCAGGATCATCTCGTTCAAGGTGTAGCTCTTGCCCGTGCCTACGTTTATGGCGTTGAACCCCTTGAGCTTCGTCGCCTCGGTGAAAGCCCTGACGACATCCGTGACGTAGGTGAAATCCCTCGTCTGGCTTCCATCCCCGTAGACCACCGGCTGCCTCTTTGCCATGATGTCCCAAAGGAACTGGCTTACCAGATTGGCGAATTCGCCTTTGCTCTTCTCTTTTGGACCGTAGACAGAAAAGAGCCTGAGCGCCACGACATCGACCCCGTGCATCTTGTTATAGAGATCCCCTAGCCTTTCGACATAATACCTCGCCTCTGTATAGAAGTCCGAAGGTATCGGGGCCAGATCCTCCTTGTGGGGGGTGGGCAGCCCGTTATACAGTGATGAAGAGGATGCAAAGACAACCTTGGCGTTGTGCTTCATCGCATACTGGTAGATGCTAACCGTGCTCCTCGCCACCTCGGACATCCTATGATGGTCCTCCCTGTACATCGGAGTGGAGGAATACATGCCGAGATGGAATATGTAGTCCGGGCTGAAATCGACGCTCATTATATCGCTGGCGTCCATCTCCAAAAGCTTTACGTTGCCCGTCTTGAGGGCGTCGGAGAGATTCTCCCTCGAACCAGAATGCATGTTGTCGATTACGACTATCTCGTTCTCCTTGGCGAGAGCGTCCACGATATTGCTGCCTATGAATCCTGCCCCGCCGGTCACTATTATCTTCTTGCCTTTTATGTCCATGATTACACCAAGAATAATTAGACTTAAATCGTTATGGTATATAATCGTTATGGTATGGACTACCTTGACAGCGGTGTGCCGGTCGTGCGGACATGTCAGCCGCGCAGACGCAAATGCACTATCAGGTATCACTTTGCGCCATCAAATAAACCGCGACAGGGCCAGTCGAACAGGGATAGGGATGTGTCCCCCTATCGGCATGTTTGCGCCGTCCTTGGACAGTTTAGGATGCTGGACAGATAGGGATCAAAAGAACATATCCTCGTCTGCCCTTTTATAATCCGATAGTTCCTCCGGCTTGAACCAAAGGCTTATCTCCTTTTCCGCCGTCTCCGGCTCGTCGGATGCATGGACGACATTCTTTATTGGCCTCTTCTTGGAATCGGCCATGCTGTATGAATCGCTGGCGTACATACCCCTTATCGATGACGGGTCCGCCCTCCGCGGCTCTGTCGTCCCTACAAGTTTCCTGGTCACGAATATCGCGTCATTGCCCTCAAGGGCCATGGCCACCACAGGACCGCTGGTCAGGTGCTTGAGCAGCTGGTTTCTCACCTTCCTGCCTATCTCAACCTCTTCGTCCTGCACATCTATGCCTTTCTCCTTATACGATGCCTTCATCTTCATGCCTATGCCGCGCATCCAGTTCTCGTCCGCGGCATAATGCTTGCCTGCCATCTCCTCGTTGGGACGCACCATCTTGAGCCCGACCACCTTGAGCCCGGCATTCTCGAAGGTCGTAATTATCCTGCCCACTATCGCCCGGTATACGCCCTCGGGCTTTATCAAAACCAGTGTCCTTTCTTGCATCGAATCTACCAAATATTGAAGCCCATGTAATGTAATAATCACACAGCCATAAAGATATTCTTCCGAAAAGTTTATCAACATGAGCGAAAAACCCAATACCATTTGTAGGCAAGGCAAAAAGGGGAGGATAAAAGCATATAAACGGAAGGCCCGGATAGGAAAGGCTTAATCCTGTGAAACCCCATAAGTAAAGCATTAATTGAATAAATTCACCATTGCAGATTATGCTAAAATAATAGGTGCTAGTATGTGCATGATACCTGACGAGACCGAGAGGAGGGGATGGCAAAACCCAGAGGAGATACTTTCAAGAACAGGCTTGAAGGAAGGGGATACCTTCGTTGACATAGGATGCGGAAAAGGATTCTTCGCAATTCCTGCGGCAAGGATCGTAGGGAAAAACGGCAAGGTGTTCGCGATAGACGCAAATAAGGCGTTCCTGGAAGAGCTAGTGAGGAAAGCGTCCGCTGAAGGGCTGAAGAACATAAGCGTTGTCAATGAAGCAGGCGAGACATCGGTCCCATGCAGGGGATGTGCAGACATGGCTTTCTTCGGGATATCGCTGCACGATTTCGATGATGCGGGAAAGGTGCTGGAGAACGCACATGCGATGCTGAAGGGCGGCGGGAAAGTCGTGGACCTGGATTGGAAAAAGGAGGAAGCAGAAAAGGGACCGCCTTACAGGATAAGATTCAGCGAAGAACATGCGATAGAATTATTGAAGGATACCGGGTTTAGGGAGATTGCCGCTACCGAAGAAGGGAGATTCCATTATAGGATAACAGCGGTAAAGTAAGCTGCCCGCCGCTAAAGCGGGTATGGTTTTACGCTGCCATCGGCAATAGTGCCCGAAACCCATTTTACACAAGAGGAAAGGATGATAGGGCATTATTCCGATCCGGTAGGGGCATACTCCCAAAGGATAGAATAAAATACCATTGAGGCCCATAATAACATATGGTAATTTACGGAGAGGATGGATCGCCGTTGACAATAAGCCATTCGGAGGAAATCTACAAGAACATGAAGGACCCTCTCTTCCTTAGAAGGTATTACAGGCTTAAGATAGCCGAAACACTGAGAGGAGGCGGGATCGGGGGGTCCTCCCCTACAGACCTATTCATAGGAAGGTATGGGTACCCAAACGTCTATGCGGGGCCGCTGGTACCTCCGCTATTCGGGGACACCTCCAAGCTTGGCACCCCCGAGGAATGGAGAGAGATGCAGATCAGCGACATAGTCGAGATGAGGTCCAACCTTGTAAGGGGGATGGAGTTGCTCAAGGTAGGCGACGTAGAAAAGGGAGGGATGGCGGATAAGATAAGGGAACTTGCGCTGGCAAGCAAGCCCGTGGAGGCAGAGTTTGAATTTGCAAGAAAGCCATATGTGGAACAGGTAAGGGGAGATGACATCGAGCCTTTCGGTCCGAGCGCGATGATGAAAAGGTTCAGGCTGGGGAACGTGAAGGCCGATAGGAGAATGGAAAGGATGCATTACGATACAGGGGCGAGTTCGACTACCGCGCTGGTTGAGCTGTATAAGAAAGGGGTGCTTGTGTCGCAACTGCAACGTGCGCTCTCTGCAGGGCTCTTCGGGCTCAAGGGGAAGAGAAAATTCGTACCGACAAGATGGAGCATAACTGCAGTCGACGATACGCTCTCTAAGGGAAACCTCTCGCTGGTGAAACAGAACGAGGCAGTAGACGGCATAAAGGCGTTTTACAGCTCTGCGCTGGACAACAGATGGCTCATATTCTTCTTCCCGGGAGGATGGGAATACGAATCCATAGAGGCATGGTACCCGAACACCTCATGGAACGAAGGCAACGGAATAGAGATATCCTCGTCCTACGAGCCATACGGAGGCAGGAAAAAATATGCCGAGATAGGGGGGTGCTATTACGCCGCAAGGCTTGCGGTTTCGGAGAAGCTCACAGCCATGAAAAAACAGGCAAGGGTCCTGATACTGCGGGAGGTCCATGAGGGATACATAATGCCAGTAGGAGTATGGAATGTAAGGGAGCATGTAAGGGAAACCCTGCAAACGAAACCGATTGAGATAGATAGCATGGAGGGAGCATACAAGATGATAAAAGCGAAACTGGAGATACCAAGGGATGAGTGGTTCGCCCAGAGCAGGATATTGCGTGATACTGCAAGGCAGCGGAGAATCGGAGACAGCTGCACATGAAAAGGCAAAAATTATGGCTGGGGAGGAATAAGGAATCCGGCCCCAACCAACCCGCATTTGGTTATCTTTAAAGGGTCTTCTGGCCCGTCCCAAGCTTCTTAAGGATAAAATAGAGAGCCATCAAGACAGCAGCAGCCGCGACGATATATTCGACGGCGGATAATCCCCTCTGGGGCGGGGATGTAATTACAACATTGGCAGGGGCAACAGGAACATTGGACGGCAGCGCATTCGACGGAGGTATGGCAGCAGTGGTGTTCGTGGAGGATATCGCAGTTGGGGAAAGGTATTGCATTACCGAAAAGGTGGAGTTTTTAGGCACCTGGAAGGAAAGGGCACATGCCTTTGCGTCAACGGTGAAGTTTTGTATCTCCTTCCAACCACCGCCGGTCAGGATGAATGGTTTTATCCCGTTTGCAGGTCTACTACACCCATAGATGACCGTGGCATTTGCCGTGATGACAGCGGTGGTATTGGTGCTGAAGGTTAGGGCCAATATCTTGGTATAGTTCTTAGGGGGAGAAGGCGTGAGATATGTGCTGTTCTTAATAGTGATATTTACTGCCATAGGCGTATTTGATTCAGTATTGATCTTAAATTGCGCATTTGAATTGAGAAAAATAATGTTGCCTGGCGCAGATTTCGATATTGTTAATTGGACAGAGGCGTAAGAGAGATTAATTGTAACATTTTGTGAGAATTGATTGTATGGAGATGTCACATTTTTCGACGGCGTATAACTGGCGTAAATCCCGACAAAATTCCCCCCGTAAACCGTATAGTTCCTGTCACACTGGGCATTATATCCTATCCCCTCGATATCCTTTGTAAATATGTAATTAGTACTGCCCATAGTGACAGAACAGGCGAAAGAGATATTCGCGATTTCGCTGCCGTAAAGCGTCAGGGATGCCGGAAGCTGGCTCTGGTAAAACTCTTCCTTCGTAGCGTTGCCAAAACCTACTGCATATGTTGTTGCCAGAGATGCCGGAAGCTGGCTCTGGTAAAATCCATGCTTCGTGGTGTTGCCGGATTCCATTATATACGCTGTTGCAACAGGAGATTCCGAACTGCCTGGCATTGTTATGTTGTCGTTGAGATATAACAATGTTCCCTGCGATCCGCTGCTTGATGTTGTAACCGATTGCGACAATACGGTGACGGTTATCGACGGGTCGAAGGATAGGTAGTTGTTGTTCCCGGGAGAATTAAATGTAAATGTATAGGTTCCTGGTGGAAGAGTAGCCACTGGGAGAGAATTCGAGGTAGTGACAGTCTTGTTTAGGATGTTGTTGATGAAGAGGTATGCATCCAACTGATTATTGATTGTGTCGGACAACGTGTTTATCGTGAAGGGCGTCCCGTATTCCAGCGAGATCGAGCTTGTGGCGGATGGGCTGTTAAGGACTATTGTGTTAGTCGCGTCCTGAAATTCTAGCGAGAACGAAGGCGTCGCCTTTGTGATGGTAACAGTATTCGATATCGACGCCGGTAGGTAATTCCCGTTGCCGGGGGTGTTGACGGTTATCACCACTGGGCTGCCCGCGTTTATCTCGCTGTTGCTTATCCCTGTGGTAAACGATCCGAGAAGAGTATTGCCAGCCCACATCTCGGCAGGAAGCTGATTGCCATATGTTGCTATGTTAGCTGTAATCGTATTGGTGCCGTAGACAAAGCTGCCGGAGGGGAAGTTCGGGAGGGATAGGTCCGGCAGCCCCTTGGTTATAAAGAAATTGTATGTGTATGCAGTCGCTATATAGTTGGCGTTCCCCGGATTGGATACGGTAAATACATAGTTCCCGGGTATGGCAGATGGCATGGGGTAAGTATAGCTGAAAGGGGATAGTGCGTTGAAGTCGTATGTGCTGGCGGTGCCGCCGTTAAGAGAGACGCTTAATGTGCTTCCTG
Source organism: Microcaldota archaeon (assembly GCA_021822165.1). GTDB lineage: Archaea > Micrarchaeota > Micrarchaeia > Micrarchaeales > Micrarchaeaceae > JAKARM01. The sequence goes on from JAKARM010000021.1 coordinate 11,872, forward strand.
TGTCGAGCTGGCCAAATGCGGATTCCACCGATGCCACAGTGTTTTCCGGCACCGTTCCGTTATAAACATAGTTGGGGGAGATCGCAATTCCCCCGTTAATGCAATAAT